>JBOGIX010000256.1:0-7548 GCA_050744685.1 Vicinamibacterales bacterium
GGCAGGAGTGCCGGGCACATACAGGCCTGCGCATTCATGGCATTCATGGCATTCATGGCATTCCTGGGCATTCCTGGGCATTCCTGCGCATTCCTGCGCATTCATGGCATTTCCGTGATGAGTGCCCCCTGTGAGTGATGCCTTCCGCACTGTCCTGATTGCCGGCGTGGCCCTGGCCGCCGGCATGACGTGGCAGGGTGTGCGAACGGCGGCGATTCCCGTGTCTTCGCCCGAACGGCTGGTCGCCGAGCTGCGGCTGGCGCAGATTGCTGCGCTCCTGCTGGCGATGACCGCCGGCGCCTACATCGGCTTCGCCGTGGCGCAGGAGAACCTGCCTGGCGCGGGTATCGACGTGGCGCTCGCGATCGGGTTCTTTCTCGTCGCCGCCACCACGCTCGTGCGGGATCCGCGGCAGGCGCTCACGATCGTCGCGCTCGCCTTTGCCGCGCACGCGGTACTCGACGTAATCCATCGACCGGGCGTGCTGCCGGACGGTATCGCGCCGCGCTGGTACGCGCTCGGCTGCGCGGTGTTCGACGTGTATATCGGCGCGGTGACCTACTTCCCAATCCTGAGACGATGAAAATCCGTATCCGCGTGTTCGTGTTCAGCGTTCTGGCCGTGCTCCAGAGCATGTCGGCAGCCGGCGTCGCCGCGCAGGCGCCGGAGCCTGCAGCGTCGCCCAGACTCGTGGTCATCCTCGTTGTCGATCAGATGCGTGCGCAATATCTCGAGGACTATCGCGCGCTCTTCACGCAGGGGATCGACCGACTGCTCGAACAGGGGGCCTGGTATCGCCGCGCCGCCTATCCGTACTTGAACACGGTGACCTGCGTCGGCCATTCGACCATCGGCACGGGTACGTATCCGTACCGCCATGGCATGATCCTCAACGCGTGGTACGACCGCGAGCAGAAGCGATCGCCGAGCTGCACCGAGGACGAGACGGCGAAGGAGTTCAGCTACAGCGGCCTGCCGCCGGTCGAAGGAGACAGCGCCAGGCGCCTGATGCAGCCCACCCTGGCCGAACACCTCCACAGATCCCGCCAGGGCCGCATCGTCGCGGTCTCGCTGAAGCCGCGATCGACGATGCCGGTGGTCGGACAGGAGGCGGACGCGATCACCTGGTTCGACGACCGCGGCGGCTGGATGACGTCGCTCGCCTACGGTCCGCCGTCGCCGGAGTTGCAGAAGTACATCAAGGCGCACCCGCCGGCGCGGGATCTGCGGAAGACGTGGACGAAGGCGCTGCCCGACCGTGCGTATCAGTTCGCGGACGATGCGCCGGAAGAACATCCGGTGGCGGGCTGGGATCACACGTTTCCGCATCCCTTGGGGACGCCGGAGGGCAAGGCAGATGCGGGGTTCTACACGCGCTGGCAGCGTTCCCCGTTCGCCGACGAATATCTGGGGCGCATGGCTGCGGCGATGGTCGACGCGATGAGGCTGGGGCGCGGCCCGGGGGTGGACTTCCTGTCGGTCAGTTTCTCGACGCTCGACGGCGTCGGCCATGCATACGGGCCGCGCAGCCACGAAGTGCAGGATACGCTCGTCCGGCTGGACGCCACGATCGGCCGGCTGCTCGAGCATCTCGATGCGAAGGTCGGCCGCAACAACTACGTCCTCGGGCTCTCGGCGGATCACGGTGTCTCGGAGATCCCCGAGCAGACACCGGACGGGGGCCGAATTACGAGCGCCACCATCCGCGAGGCGCTGCAGAAAGTGCTCGAACCGGCGATCGGCCCCGGCGAGCACGTGGTGGCCTCGCAATACACGGATCAATACCTGTCGCCGGCGGCCGCCGAGCGCATCAAGACGGACGAGGCGCTGCGCAACGCCCTGCTCGACACCTTGCGCGCGCTGCCGGGCGTGCAGCAGGCCTACTACGGCGCCGACCTCGCCACTCCCGAATCGCGGAACGCGGCGGACCCGATGCGCCGCGCCGCCGCGCTCAGCTACTATCCGGGACGAAGCGGCGACCTGATTCTCGTGCCGAGCCGACACTGGATCACGTCGACCGCGGCGACCACGCACGGTACGCTGAACGACTACGATCAGCGCGTGCCCGTGATCCTCTACGGCGCCGGCATCAAACCAGGCACCTACGACGACCCGGCGAGCCCCGCCGACCTGGCCCCCAGCCTCGGCGCTGCCGTGGGAATGGAGATGGGGGATGTCGATGGCATTGCGCTTGGCGCTATCCGATAATGCCATGCCAGGCATGCCGCACGGCATCAACTCCCAACCTCCAACTTCCAACTCCCAAGGCGGACCGTTCGAACGATCTGGGTGGAAGTTGTTTCTACCAGCCCGGCAGCATGACTTTCACCCCGTTATCCCGAATTTCGCGCCTTGGGGAGTTGGGCGTTGGAAGTTGGGAAGTACGTAGTTAGCGGGTCTGTTCGTACCCGAGCTGACGGCTGCGCGCTGCGCGGCACGAAGCTGCGAAAGCACGAAGCGACGAAGGAGATGTGCATCTGACTGAGGGCAACAGGACACGCGCCACCGACTGGCCCTTCGGGCTGCGCGACGACACGACGATACGACGACGCGACAGCAGGGGAGCTGGAGCCCATCGCCAGGTCCCGCGGGTGGCGCTCCCGCGCGTCGCGCGGGGGGACAGCGCGAACGGCCGTGATCACAAGCCGATCGCTCCCGTTCACGCGGCGTGTGATCACGGACGCGCGCGCTGCCCCTGCCGGCCCCCACGGGATGCTCGGGCCGGTGCGCCACCGGCGTCAGGGCGTGGCCCGGCTAGTCTTCTCAGGTACTATCGTTCGTTCCGGCCCCGCGGCTGACGGCACGGCGTTCGTGCCTCCGACGGCGTCGTGTCGTCGCATCGTTGCATCGTCGTGAGGCGGAACGCGCAAGCCGTGGGCCCGGTAGCAGCCACGACACGGCCCGAACGAATCACGCATCGACCCCGGTAAACAGATACGTTGGGAGTTGCCGTAAGAATATGGAACTTCCGACAGCGTCAGACCGAATATGAGAAGCCGGCGTCGAAATCCGGCATCCGATGCTCGACGATCGCGAACAGGCCAGCGACGATGCGTTGATTGCCGGGGTGGCGGCGGGCGAGGCCGATGCGTTCGCGGCGTTGTTCCGGCGCCGGCAGGCCGACGTCTTCAGGTTTGTGCGGCATATGACGGGTGCGCCGGCCATGGCCGAGGACGTCACGCAGGAAGTGTTCCTGATCGTGATGCGCGACGCGGGCCGTTACGAGCCCGGGCGCTCGAGCGTGGCCGCGTGGCTGTGCGGGATTGCCAGGAACTGCGCGCGTCAGCGGCTGGATCGCGAGCGCGGGCAGCGGAGCCTGAGCGACGAGGTCGGCGCCGGCCATGCCCGGCCTGCGCTCGAGCCGGATCCGGTCGGGGACCTGGCCAGGACCGAGCGCGTAGCAAGGCTGCGCCGCGCGGTGCTGGCATTGCCGGTCCGCTATCGGGAGGTCCTCGTGCTCTGCGACTTGCAGGAGCTGTCCTATGCCGAGACTGCCCACGTGCTGGGATGCGCCATCGGCACCGTGCGATCGCGACTGCACCGGGCCCGCGGACTGCTGGCTGCGCGGATGACCGCGCTCGAGTCGGTGTCGCGGTCGTCGGCCGCACGGCCCGCTGCCAACGTGCAACCTGCCGAGCGCGGGCCACGTGCGAGGACGGCGGCGGCAAACGGCACCCCGAGCGATGGGGCGACCGATCGGGATGAGAATCGCGGCCCCGAACGTCCGCCAAGGAGATGTCTCGCATGACCTGCCGGTCCTACAGGGAGACGCTGCTCGATATCGCCCGTGGTGTGACGACGCCAGCACCGGTCGCGCGTGATGCCGACGCACACGCGGCCCGATGCGACACATGCCGAACTCACCTCGAGCGCCAGCGCGAGCTGACCACTGTGCTCGGGGCGCTGCGCGACGAGGCGTCCAGCTGGAGCGCGTCGAGCAGTCTGGAACAGGGGCTGCTACAGGCGATCGAGGCAAAGCGGCCAGCGTCCACCGAGCACGCGCCAGCTCGACGAGTGACGCGGTTCTGGTATGCCGCTGCGGCCGCGGTTCTGATCGCGGGTGTGGGTCTGGGCCTGCGAGGCGGAAACGGTCGAGAGCCCGCGCGTCGGCAAGCGGCGAACGTGAATCGGGATGCGACCGTGGAATTGGACCGTGCGGCCGCCATCGACGAGATGCCGCGCTCCACGGACGCGACGAGGCCTCGTGAACCGCTCGGTCGGCCGGTGCGGCGTGTGCGCAGTCACGTGGCCGCAGCCAGGCGCGATGACACGGCGCGGACGATAGAGTTTCTCCCCATCCCGACCGCGATCGGCCTTCCGTCCATGGAAAGCGCGCGCATCGTCCGGACCGAAGTGCCGGTGTCGGCACTCCCGTCGTACGGCCTGACCATCGCGCCGGACGCACCGCGTTCGGCGGTGCAGGCCGACCTGTTGATCGGGCAGGACGGACAGGCGCGCGGTATTCGTCTCGTGAACGTGAGACAGGAACAGATCACATCAAGGAGCGAACAATGAACAAACGGACGCTGATCGCCACCGTGCTCGGCCTGGCGATCGCCGCACCGGCGGCGGCGCAGGACTCGACAAGGGCGATGCACGACGTGTTCGTCGCCGCCCAGCCGCCGGAGCAGGGGGGCGCCGGCCTGAAACTGAAGGTGGAGAGCGCCATCGAATCGCGGGTGACCACGGGCCGGCCGTACTCCGCGGAAGCGACGACCGAGTTCGTGCACGTACTGGGCGACGGGAATCGCATCGCGCGCAAGTCGTCGTCGCGCATCTTTCGCGACGGAGAAGGACGCACGCGCCGCGAGGAACTCGGGTCGAAGGACACACTCGAGTCGATCAGCATCTACGACCCGGTGGCCCGAACCAGCTTCGTGCTCGATCCTGCAGCGAAGACGGCGCGGAAGTCGGTCGCGCAGATCGTCTATCCAGCCTGGAAGATGGACGATGCGAAGAAGGTGATGATCTTTTCTGCGAAGGTCGCCGCCGCGGAAGAACCCGCCGCGGCGGAGAGGGCGGCGGAACACGGCGGAGCGCACAGCGTTACCGAAGTGCGAACAGTCGCGACGCCCGCGCCGCGGGCCGGGCTGCATCACGAGTTCGTGAATGTGGTGGAGGGGAACGTGAGGGTCGAGCGGACGCCACTCGGCCGCCAGACGATCGAAGGTGTGGCTGCCGACGGCACGAAGACGACGACAATCATCCCTGCAGGTGCCATCGGCAACCAGCTGGAGATCCGGATCGTCTCGGAAGAATGGTTCGCGCCGGACCTGGAGGTCCTGGTGATGACCAGGCACAGCGACCCTCGTTCGGGTGAGACCACCTACCGCCTGTCGAACATCATCCGCGCCGAGCCCGGTGCCGGCATGTTCGACCTGCCGCCGGACTACACGGTCAAGGACTCGAACTTCAGGATCGAAAAGGATTAGGTCAGCTTCCAGCTTCCGGTTGTTGCATCAGCCGGGAGCTGGTTGTTGCCTCGCCTTCCATCAACTCCCAACCTCCAACTCCCAACTCACAAGACGCGGGGCTCGACCAATCTGGGTGAAGGTCCCGGTACTGGCTGGTTGCGTCGATTTCCACCCAGCTCTCGCGATCCACGCGCCTTGGGATTTGGGAGTCGGAGGTTGGGAGTTGGCGCATAGCTCGAGGCGTCCTTCGTGCTACATTGAGCAGTTCCCGCTCGGACCATGGCCCAGCGCAAGCTCGATGTCGCACTCGATTCGGTCAAGCGTCTTCTTCGCGTAGGCGCCACGGCGAACCTCGTCAACCTGCTGCAGAAGCACCATCCCGCCGATCTCGCGCAGCTGTTCTCGGAACTGCCAGACAAGGAGCGGCAGTCGGCATTCTCGCTGCTCGTCGAGCGCAACAGCCGCCTCGCCATGGAGGCGTTGAGCGAGCTCGGGCCCGAAGGGGGCGCCGCGCTCCTCGTCGGCCGCTCGGCCGAGGAGATCGGCAAGCTCCTTCAGGAGCTGCCGTCCGACGATGCGGCGGCGATCGTCGACTACCTGCCGGAAGAGGTCGCGGCAGCGGTGCTGGAGCTGATCCAGAAGCGCCCGGCTGGAGGAGACGTCGGCGAGCTCCTGGAATACCCGGAGCAGACCGCCGGCCGCATCATGAATCCGAAAGTCTTCGCGCTTTCGGAGGACATCACCGCGGGCGAAGCGATCACGGCGGTCCAGGGCTCTCGCGACGTCGAGATGGTCTTCTATCTCTACGTCATCGACGGCCGGCGGCACCTCGTGGGCGTGGTGTCGCTGCGGCGGCTGCTGCTCGTGCCGCCGAGCACGCCGCTCAAGCGGATCATGACCACGGATCTGATCAGCGCGCGCGTCGATATGGACCAGGAAGAGGTCGCGCGGCAGGTAGCGTCGTACAACCTGCTCGCCATTCCCGTTGTCGACGAAGAGAACAAACTGGTCGGCGTCATCACCGTCGACGACGTGATCGACGTCATCAAGGACGAAGCGACCGAAGACGTCTACCGCCTGGCGGGCGTGACCGGCGACGATCGCGTGTTCACGCGGCCCAGCGACTCGCTGCGCAAGCGCCTGCCCTGGCTGCAGGTGAACCTGGTCACGGCGTTCATCGCCGCCTCGGTCGTCGCGCTCTTCGAAGGCACGATTCGCGTGGCCAGCGCGCTCGCCGTGTTCATGCCGGTCGTGGCCGGCATGGGCGGTAACGCGGCCACGCAGACGCTGACGGTGATCGTCCGCGGCATCGCCCTCGGCGAGCTGACCTGGGCCAACACGAGGAAGGCGCTCTGGAAGGAGGCGGCGGTCGGCATCGGCAACGGCGTCGGCTGCGGGGTCGTCGCGGCCCTGGTCGTGTGGGTGTGGAAGGGGAATCCGTGGCTGGGGGGGATCATCGGCGCGGCGATGATCATCAACATGTTCGTCGCGGCCATTGCCGGCACCCTGATTCCACTCACGCTGCGGGCGCTCAAGGTCGACCCGGCGCTGGCCTCGTCGGTCTTCATCACCACGCTGACCGACGTGTTCGGATTTCTGTCATTTCTCGGGCTGGGGACGGTCTTTCTCAAATACCTGGAGGCGCCCGGATAGAATAGAGGTTTTGAGATGCCGGTCTACCAGGCTGAGGCGCTCATCCTGCGCACGTACAAGCTCGGCGAGGCCGATCGCATCGTTGTTTTTCTGACGCGCGACAGGGGGAAGAAAAGGGGCGTCGCCAAGGGGGCGCGGCGTCCGCGGTCGCGGTACCACGGCGCGCTCGAGCCGATGACGCGTGCCGGCGTGGCGTATTACGAGCGGGAACAGCGCGACCTCGTCCGGCTCAATTTCGTCGAGCCGGCGCAATCGCCGCTTTCCGGGCCGGGCGAGGCGCTCGGCTACGTCGGGTATTTTGCCGAGCTCATCGACGAATGGGCGCCCGAGGCGCACGCCGACGAGCGGCTCTACCGCCTCGGATCGTCAGTGGTGGACGCGCTCGCCGCCGGTGCCCCGGTCGAAGCCCTGGCGCGATATTTCGAATACTGGCTGCTGCGGCTCCAGGGCGTGTATCCCTCGATGCGGCAGTGTCCGGGGT
>JBOGIX010000257.1:0-2684 GCA_050744685.1 Vicinamibacterales bacterium
GTACGCTGGCTCTGCCCGACTGGTCGACTGCGTCCCGGTCTTCTAATTTTGGCAATTTTGGCAATCTTGGCAATCTTGGCAATCGAAGGATCGCCCCCGTGTCCGATCATCTGAAACTGATCGTCGAAGCGCTGATCTTCGCCTCGCCGGAACCGGTGGCGAAGAAGACGCTCTACAAGCTTCTGGATGGGGAGGCCCGCGAGGACGTCGATGCCGCGCTGGCGGCGGTGCGGGCCGATTACGAGGCGCCTCGCGGGCTGCAGCTCGTGGAGGTTGCGGGCGGGTATCAAATCACCACGCGACCCGAACTGCACGAGTGGGTCCGCAAGCTGTTCCACGAGAGAACGACGCAGAAGCTGTCGGTGCAGTCGCTCGAGACCCTGGCCGTCATCGCCTACAAGCAGCCGGTCACCGCGGCCGAGATTGCCGAGATTCGCGGCGTCACCAGCAGCGGGGGCGTGCTGTCCACGCTGGTCGAGCGGCACCTGATCAGGACTGTCGGCCGCAAGCAGGTCGTCGGCCGGCCCTTCATGTATGCGACGACACGCGAGTTCCTCGAGCGGTTCGGCCTGAGCGATCTCAACGATCTGCCGAAGGTCGAGGAGCTGTCCGACGCGCTCGGGTTCGAGCTGCCCACGGCCCTCTCAGAGCCGACGGCCACGACCTCGCCGCTGCCGTTCGAGGGGGAGCAGCCGGCAGAAGGAGAGTCCGCGCCCTCCATCGAGCACGGGGAGCCGGAAGAAGAAAAGGTTCACTGACAGCCCGCGGAACCGGCGTTCCGCGCTCCGTTGTCGGTGGTACGAGAATGGACCGTCTCCAGAAAATCCTCTCCGCTGCAGGCGTGGCCTCCCGACGCACCGCCGAGACCTTGATCGAGCAGGGACGGGTCAGCGTCAACGGCATCACCGTCAAGACGCCTGGAACCAAAGCCGATCCCGATGCAGACGACATCCGTGTCGACGGGCGCCGCGTCAAGCCAGCGCAGCGGCGGCGCTACATCCTTCTCTACAAGCCGCGCGGTTACATCACGACCCGATCCGACCCGCAGCACAGGCCAACGGTGATCGACCTCTTGTCGACAGGCGGCGTCCGGGAGTACGTGTATCCCGTTGGCCGGCTCGATTACGACTCCGAGGGTCTGCTGCTCCTCACGAGCGACGGCGATCTGGCCGCCCGATTGACGCATCCCCGGCACACCGTGGAGCGCCAGTACGAGGTCCGCGTGCGTGGCGTGCCGGACGCCAACGAGCTGGCGAGGCTGTCGAAAGGCATTTCGCTCGAAGGCCGGCGGACGGCGCCGGCGCGCGTGGAGCTCGAAAAGATCATCGAGGGAGCGCACGGATCGCAGGCCGTGCTCTCGTTCGTGATTCACGAGGGCCGCAACCGCCAGGTGCGCGACATGTGCGACGCGATCGGTCATCCGGTAGTACGGCTGCGGCGCGTGCGCATCGGGCCCATCACCGACGAGCACATTCGTCCGGGCGAGTTCCGCGAGCTGACACCGCGCGAAGTCGTGCTGCTCAGGAATGCGGCAGGCGGGGGCAGGTCGCCGGAAAGAGACCACCTGAAGGCAGGAGAACGCGCTAGAGAGGGGCTGCCCAGAACCGGACCAGACGCCAGATCTCAACGACAGCGGGTGGGCGATCGACCTCGGCGTGGGTGATGAGCGGGGTCGAGAGGTGCAAGACGCTGACGCCGCGGTCGCGAAGAAACGCGGCGAGACGCTCCGACTCCTCAGGGGGAACGACGTTGTCGTCGGCCCCGTGAAGCAGGTACACGGGGACCTGCGGTGGCGGGTTGCGTTCTGGTGAGAGCGCGGGCTCGGCGCCCATCGCGGTCACGTGCGGGAGGAGCGCCGGACCGAGCTCGGCGATGTTCCGACTGTTCACCCATCTCAAATACGTGCGCGCCGGTTCGGGCAGCTGTTCGGCCGCAGCGCGCGCGCGCGCGAACTCCAGCGCGGCCTTTGGCTTGTCGACCATGTCCAGGTGAGAGGCATTCAGGAACATGCGGATGCCTTCCCGAAGCGCCGCCACTTGTCCGGCGGGCACCAGGCGGTCGGCGACGCTGAGCAGAATGATCGCGACGCCGTAATCGTGCGGTGGCCGGCCTTTGCCGTCGGGCAGATCGCCGGTGCAGAGGTAGCGCAGGGTACGGGGAAGATCTCCGTGTCCGCCGAAGGAGAGGACCCACGCCGCCCGGCCCGTCATGCGCGAGGCGGCGACGACCGAAAGTCCGCCCGCGAAGCTGATGCCCATTAGGCCAACGGCGCGATCCGCGTGCGGCTGGCGGCCGCTCCACTGCCGGCCGACCCAGTCGCCGGCATCCTCGATCATGTCGGTCGAGCGCGGAGTAATCTCGTAGTTCACGAGGTCCGGGAGCTCGGCGGTGATGACGGGGTGACCGGCGGCCGCGATCTCGCGCGCGAAGGTGATCAGGCGCGGCTCGTCGATGCCGCCGGCGTGCACGCCCGGCACGAGCAGAATCGCACGCCCGCTGACGTCGGCCGGTTCGTACGTGCGCCCCCGCAGCGTTCCGCCGCGCCAGGGAATCGTTGCGGGCGTTTCGCCGACCGCCTCCGCTTCGAGCGCTGCCGCGCGGCGCGCGATCCCCTGCATGCCCGCCGCGCGGACGACGAACGCGGCCGCCTCGATGTAGTCGTGCGCGGCAACGCAGGCGATGGT
>JBOGIX010000258.1:0-6629 GCA_050744685.1 Vicinamibacterales bacterium
TCGACCCTTCGACGGGCTCAGGGTCGTCCCGAGCGAAGTCGAGGGACGAACAGCGAAACAAACGAACAGCGGACAGCGGACAGCGAAGAGGTCAATAACTGAGCCGGAACGCGATCTGCACGAACCGCGGATCGTTCGACTGCGTCTCGGCCACCGATCCGAACAGCGGCGACGTGATCGTCGTGTTCGGGTTGTTCCACATCACGTTGTTGAACGCGTTGAACATCTCGAGCCGCAGCTGGAAGTTCATCCGCTCGGTCAGCCGCACGGTCTTGAAGAACGACAGGTCCAGGTTGTACGGGTCGCTCCGGTACACGCCTTCCAGCCGCGAGCCGGTCGTGTCGAGCGCGTTCTCCGGCCGGATGCGGAAGGCCGGCTGCTCGTTCTCGTTCCCGCAGCCCTGGCGCGCGCCTGCGACGGTGAGCGTGCAGGTGTTGAACCAGCGCCCGGTGGTCGGATCCTCCAGCACCGGATCGCCGACCAGATCCACGTCGTTTGGCATTGGCACGGTCAGACCCGAGCGGAAGTACGTGCTCGCGTTGATCTGCCAGCCGCCGAGCACGTGGCGGGTCGCCGCCGACCGCCCCTGGAACGTTGGCAGGTTCCAGCCGCCGGTCAGGCGCAGTACGTGCGGCCGGTGTGTGCCGGTGACCTCCTCGAAGAGCGGCTCCCCCTGATTGAGCGCCGCGATCGCCTCGATGTTCCGCGACGCGGTGTAACTCACCTGCACATGAACGCCGTCCGACAACCGCTTGTCCCAGGACAGCTGCAGGGCGTGATAGTCGAGCGACCCGATCGGCACCAGCCGCTCTTCAATGCGCCCGAACTGCGGATAGGCCCGCAGGAGCTCGCGCCGCTGGATCGTCGCCGCCGTGTTGCGGGCGCCGCCGTCCGGCATCAGCCCGCGGAACGGATTCGGCACCAGCTCGTTCAAATAGGCGTCGCCGAGTGCGATCTGCTCCGCGGTCAGGTCGTTGATGTGACGATTGATCCCGACCTTCCGGGTGGCGCTGCCGATGTACGACACGTCGGCCACGCTCCGCCAGGGCAGCTCGTACTGCGCCCCCACCGACCACTGGTGGAACTCGGGAATCCTGCGATCGGTGATGTGATAGTTGACGTTCGTGCCGAGCGCCGTTGCCGGGCCGAGCGAGGGACCAGCCGGCTCGAGGACGCCATTGGGATAGGGGTTTGCCAGCCGATCCGCCGGCGTCCGGTTCGCGTCGAGCGACGCCACGAATGGCGTCGTCCGCGTGAACCCTGTTTGTGTGCCGCGATCCGTTGACGCGTCGATATACGTGAGGCCGTAGCCGCCGCGGATCACGGACTTCTCCGTCGCGTTGTAGGTGAACCCGACACGCGGTCCGAAGTTGTTCAGGTCCTTCTCGTAGAACGCGCCGTCGGCAAACGTCAGACCGCCGCGAAGCTCGCGAGACAGGCCCGACGCCGGGCAGGCATCGCAGGTGAGGGCAGTCGCCGACGGATCGAAGCCGGCGTTGACGCGGTTGCCGGTCTCGGTGACCGGGGCCTCGTAGTCCCACCGCAGCCCGGCGTTCAGCGTGAATCGATTCGACAGCCGCCAGTCGTCCTGGACGAACGCCCCCGTGTAGCTGCTGCGCCAGTCGAAGATGGGGCTCAGCATGACCGACGATGAGGTCATGTAGCCAAGCAGGAACGAGGCGAAGGCGTTGCCGCCGTCGGCCGCCGTCAGGTTGTTCACGTTCGGACGCCGCGAGGTGAAGTTGCGCCTGAACTGGAGGTTCGCCAGGCTCACGCCGGCGAGCGGGTTCTGGATTTCGCTGATCCCGTAGCGGAACTCGCCGCCGAACTTCAGCTGATGGCGCCCGAATACCTTGGTGAGGACCTCCGACACATAGAAGTCGTCGGCCGGCCCATCCTGGCCGCCGCCTTGTCCGATCGAGGCGCCGCCATAATCATCGATGCGAATCGGCGGGAACCGTCCCGGAATCGCGCCCGTGAACGAGCCCGGGAATCCCAGCGTGCTCATCTGGAAGCCGCCGAGATCCTCGGCGCCGCTGATATCGAGGCGGCGATGCCTCGTCCACCCTCCACGCAGGCTCGAGAGCAGCGTCGGGGTGATCGTCGACGTGAGGTCGACGCTGAACACGTTGTTCCAGCGGTGGTGATAGCCCCCGGTGAGCGCGACCTCCTCGCGGCCTGCCTTGGCCCGCGTCTCGCGGCGCCCGTTGTGGCCGTAGCGCGCGAAGAAGCGGTGGTTCGCGCCGAAGTTGTGATCGACGCGGATGATCCCGGACGTATACGTGTCGAACCTCGAGTTCTCGCGCGCGAAGAAGTTGTTGCCTTGCGCGTCCGGGTCGGAATTGGGGGCCACCATGTATTGCAGCAGGTTGCGCGCCACGGGATCGATCCGGCTCCCGGGGATGATGTTTCCCGGGAACGGCTGCGGCACGCCGTTGATCGTGTTCAGCGGGTCGTAGATCGCCGCTCCGGACTGCGAGAAGTTCCCGGCCCGCTCGAGCTCGGTTGGCGCCCGATCGCCCGACGACACCGGGATGCCCGACTTCAGCCCTTCGAACGAATAGAAGAAGAACGACTTGTTCCGCCCGTCGTACTTCGGCAGCCGCACCGGTCCGCCGAACGTGAAGCCCGGGTTGTAGTGGAACAGATCCTCCTTGGGGATGCCGCGCACGGTGTTCTCGTACAGATTGCTGTTGAGCGAGGCGTCGCGGTGGTTGTAATAGGCCGTGCCGCGATACACGTTGGTGCCGCTGCGAATGCTCACCGCGATGACGCCGCCGCCCGTCCGGCCGAACTGCGCGTCGTAGGTGTTGGTGCTGACGCGGACCTCCTGCACTGCATCGGGCGAGGGCACGAACGCCAGGCTGCCCGCATTGTTGCCTTCGCGGCTCGCGTTCGGCGCGCCGTCGAGCAGGAACTCGTTCGTGCGGGACAGGCCGCCGTTGATGGAGATGCCGTCCATCCCGCCGTTGTCGAAGGGGCGCGCGCTGATGCTCTCCCTCGTGAACTGCGTCGTCACGCCGGACAGCGTATAGGCCAGCGCGTACGGGTTGCGGCCCGACATCGGCAGGCTCTGGACCTTCGCCTGATCGATCACCTGGCTCCTCGTCGCGGTCGTGGTCTGCAGCAGCGGCGTTTCGGCGACGACGCGGACTTCTTCGTTCATGGCGCCGACCTGGAGCGTCATGTCGACGCGGAGGCGGTCGCCGGCGCGGACTTCGATCTCGCGTCCCACGGGACTGAAACCGGTCAGCGTGAACGTGAGCCGGTAGCGTCCGTTGACGAGCGAGGGAATCAGGTAGATGCCCGCCTGGTTCGTCATGGCGGTGGTGGTGACACTCGTGTCGAGGTTCACCGCGGTGGCGGTGACGCCGGGGAGCACGCCGCCCTGCGGGTCCTTGAGGGTGCCTGTGATCGTGCCAAGCTCGGCCTGTCCGGCTGCGCGCGTCGCCGGTGTGGCGACAAAGAGCAGCGCGAGAGCGCACGGAGCGACTAGCCTCTGCATGCGGGACCTCCGTTCGCCATACGCATTCATGGCGCGCACGCTACGCGCGGCCGAGGCAGGTGTCAAAGCCTGTTGAGCACGTTGCGGAGGTTTCGGTGTGACAAACGCGCGGATGGGGTCGGCCACGGTAAACACGCCGGATGAAGCGACCGTGCTTGCATCCGGCGCCGCGGGGAAATTTCGCAGAGTGAACCGCCGACGAAGGCGGTGCTGAGGCCGGTTACTGGGCGGGCGGCGGCGCGAGGGCGAACGCCAGCAGGTCCGCGATCTGCTGATCGGTCAAGCCGTCGAGTAATCCTTCCGGCATCAGCGAGATCGTCGACGGCGCGCGGTTCGCGATCTGCCCCTTCGGCACCGCGACCGGCTTGTCGGGATTGTCGGCGGTTCGCACGAGCACCGCAGCCGCGCTCTCGCGGACGAGGACACCCGTGACCACCTTGCCGTCTTTCAGTTCGATCATCTCCGCCTGATATTGATCCGAGATCACCTTCGACGGCCAGAGGATCGAGTCGAGGATGTCCTTCTTCTTGAACCGGCTGGTGATCGTCGTCAAGTCGGGACCGACATCCTTGCCGATCGCGCCGAAACGATGACAGGTGGCGCACTGCTTTTCGAACAGCGGGCGGCCCGCTTCTGCGTTGCCTCCCTTGTCGTCCTTGGTGTGGACGGCGAGGATCTCCTCCGGGGAGCGTTTCTGTGCGCCTGCGGCCGGGGTGCCCCCCTGCGCAGAGAGAGTCGCGAAACCGAGCAGCGTCGAAGCCACGCTCGACGCGATCGCCCTCCGGAACCTGATCATCGAACCACCTCGCCCTTATCGTCCGACGCCGCGGATTGCGGCCCGGCCAGCTCTCCTCGATAATACGCTATCGCCGCGGGCGCGATTTACCGGCCGTCGCGGGATGCCCACGATCGGATCGACGGCGACTGCTGATGCTTCGCGCCTATCTCGAGCTGCTGCGTCCGCCGAACATCGCCACGGCCCTCGGCGACGTTCTGGCCGGATTCGCCATCGCCGGCCTCGCGCCGCGGGCCGCGCTGCCGTGGCTGCTCTCGTCAACAGCGTGCCTCTACGCCGGCGGCATTGTCCTCAACGATGTCTTCGATCGCGAGCTCGACCGTCTCGAGCGCCCCGAGCGGCCGCTGCCCTCCGGGCGCGTAGCCGTCGGCTCCGCCGCGACGCTCGGAAGCGTGCTGCTCCTCGCGGGGATTGCGTGCGCGTTTCAGGCCACTCGAGCGGCCGGGCTCATGGCCGTGGCGATCGCTGTCGCGGTGCTGATCTACGACAGCCGCGGTAAACGACATGCGGCGATCGCGCCGATCAACATGGGGCTGTGCCGCGCGCTGAACTTGCTGCTCGGCGTGGCCGCGGCGCCGGCCGCGCTCGCCTGGGCCTGGCCGCTCGGGCTGATTCCGCTCGCGTACATCGGCGGCATCACCACGCTCAGCCGCGGCGAGGTGCACGGCGGGGCGCGTGGGGCGGCGACAGTCGCTCTGATATCCTTGAGCTTCGCGTGGGTCGCACTCGTCGCCGTGGCGCTGCGATCCGGATCGAACGCGCTGCCGGCAGTGGTGCTGGCCGCGGCGCTGGGCGTTCGCGTGATCCCCGCATTCTGGTTTGCACGCCGCACGCCCACGCCAGCGCTGATCCGCACCGCGGTGCGACGCGGCGTGCTGTCGCTGGTGATCCTCGATGCGACGCTGGGCGCCGCCTACGCCGGACCGATTTATGGCGCGATCGTGCTGGCCGTGGGGCTGCTCGCGGGCGCGCTGGCGCGGATGTTCGCCGTGACGTAAGGCGCGCGTCGATGTGGACATGCCAGGAATGCCAAGAATTCAAAGAATGCCAAGAATGAAATTTCCGACCCGAAAGCCGAGCGACTCTGCTCGCTCAGTCATTCCTGGCATTCTTGGCATTCCTGGCATTTCGAGAGAAGCATAGTGGACCTTCTCGAATACGACATCCGCCTCTCCTTCCGCTTCCCGGTCTACTTCAGCCGGGACGTGTTCGCGTCGAGCAACACGGTGCTGCTGAAGGCGGCGCCGAGCGCGGTGGCGCCGAAGCCGGCGCGCATCCTCTTTGTGGTGGACGGCGGGGTGGCCGAGGCTCACTCGGCGTTGCTGGCGTCCATCACGCAGTACTGCCGCGATCACGCCGGGGCGCTCGAGCTCGCCGGGCCGGTGATGGTGATTCCGGGCGGCGAGCAGGTCAAGAACGATCCGGCGCCGACGCAGCAGATCCTGCAGGCGATCCACGACGCCTCGCTCGATCGCCACTCGTACGTCGCCGCGGTCGGCGGGGGGGCGGTGCTCGATACCGTCGGCTACGCGGCGGCGATGGCGCACCGCGGCATCCGTCTGATCCGGTTCCCGACGACGGTGTTGTCGCAGGATGATTCGGGGGTCGGTGTCAAGAACGGCATCAACGCGTTCGGCCAGAAGAACTATCTTGGCACGTTCACGCCCCCCTTCGCGGTGATCAACGACGCGGCGTTTCTCGCGACCTTGTCCGATCGCGACTGGCGGGGCGGCCTGTCAGAAGCGGTCAAGGCCGCGCTCATCAAGGACGGCGCGTTCTTCGACACCATCGAACAGCACGCGTCGAGGCTTGCCGCGCGCGACCTGGCGGCCATGGAGGCGATCGTGCGGCGGTCAGCGGAGCTCCACCTCCAGCACATCGCCACGGCCGGCGATCCCTTCGAGACCGGGTCGTCGCGGCCGCTCGACTTCGGCCACTGGGCGGCGCACAAGCTCGAGCGGCTCACCAACCACCAGGTGCGCCACGGCGAGGCGGTGGCAATCGGCGTTGCGCTCGACACGACCTACTCCTACCTGTCCGGGTTCCTTCCCGAACGGGACTGGAAGCGCGTCATCGCGTTGCTCCAGGCGCTCGGCCTGTCGGTGTACGCCCCCGAGCTTTCGCACCATGCCGGCGATCGCCCGGCGGTTTTGCGCGGCCTCGACGAGTTCCGCGAGCACCTGGGCGGACGGCTCACGGTGATGCTGCTGACGGCGATCGGGGTCCCCTTCGACGCCCACGAGATCGACAAAGGGGTTATGCTGGGCAGCATCGAGGTCCTCAGGAGCATCGAGGGCCAGCGCCGATCCGAGGAGCCGCATGGACACC
>JBOGIX010000259.1:0-2837 GCA_050744685.1 Vicinamibacterales bacterium
CCGCTCCGGCGGGCGCGCCGTGGCGCGCCTGACGGCTACGTTTGTCCGCTGCCAGCTCCCAGCTTCCAGCCTGGAAGACTCGTCGCCGCAATCGGCAGCGCGTAGCAAGGAGAAGATCGGTTGTCCGGCTCCGTGCTGCAGCCTTCAGCCGGAAGCTGGAAGCTGGCAGCGGGAAGCTTTCTATTCCCCGTCTTCTTTCCGATTGAACCTGTTCATCACCTGGGCGATCCCCTCGGTGACGAACAGCTCGGCGGCATCCGCAGCGCGGTCCACCGCCTCGGCGACGATCGTCCGCTCTTCCGGATCGAACGTCGCCAGCACGTGATCCGCGAGATCGCGTCTGGCGTCGCCACGCCCGACGCCGACTCGCAGCCGTGCAAACTCACCCATCCCCAGCGCGTCGGCAACCGACTTCAGCCCGTTGTGGCCTCCAGCCGATCCGGCGGCCCGCGCTCGCAGCCGCCCGAGCTCCAGATTGATGTCGTCGACGACGACCAGCAGGTCCGCGACCTCGATCTTGTAGAACTGCAGCAGCCCCACGATCGCATGGCCGCTCAGGTTCACGAACGTCAGCGGCTTGGCGAGCACCACGTCGCCCATCCGCCAGCGGCCGATCAGCGCATCGATGCCACGCGGCGCCGACTCCCAGTCCACCTGGTGCCGCCGCGCCAGCAGATCGACGATGTCGAAACCGACGTTGTGGCGCGTCCCGTGGTATCTCCGCCCCGGGTTGCCGAGTCCGACAATCAGCTTCAGGCTTTCTTCTCTTCTTCCTTCTCGGTCTTGCCCTTCTTGATGACCTCGGGCTCGGACGTCGCCGGGGCCGCCGCCGCTTCCACGACCGGCGTCTCCTCGACCTTCGGCGCCACGACGTGCACGATCATCGTGTCGGGCTCGGTGATCGCCTTCCACTTGCCGTCCGGGGCGAGATCGCGCACGCGGACGCCCTGGCCCAGCAACAGCTCGGCGATGTCGATCGTGATGTTCTCCGGAATGTCGCCGGGCAGACTTTCGATCTCGATGTCACGCGTCACGAAGTCGACGATGCCACCCTGCTGCTTGACCCCGCGCGCGTCTCCCTTCAGGACGACGGGCACGGTGACCGTGATCGCCTTGTCCATCGCCACCTGATAGAAGTCGGCGTGCAGCAGCTTGTGGTTGATCGGATCGAGCTGGTACTCCTTCACCATCACCCGCGTGTCGCCGCTGCCAATGCCCTCGAGCCCGATGAGCGTGTTCACGCCCGACTCGGAGTGCAGGATCCGCGACAGCACCTTGGGGTCGACCGATATCTCGACGGCCTTGCCCTTTTCGGCGCCGTAGACGACCGCCGGGATGCGCCCGCTCGCCCGCAGCCGCCGCGCCTCGTTCTTGCCGCGACCGTCCCGCTTCTCTGCCTGAAGTGTTGAATCCATAAATCAGCTTCCTGCTTCCAGCTTCCCGCTTCCAGCTCTTCTTCTGTTGCCGCAACCAGCTGCGACTTCAACTTCCTGCTCCAGCCCCCAGTCTCGACATCAGCTTCGCTCGCCAGCATTCCTGCTGGAAGCCAGAGGCGGCAGCGTTCCTTCTCCTCAGCTTTCCCACTCCAGCCATCAGCCTCGATTTTCGCATCCTGCCAGCGTTCTTGCTGGAAGCTGGAAGCCGGCAGCTGGGAGCGTCAAACGAACAGCGAAGAAACCGACGTCTCCTCGTGAATGCTCCGGATGGCCTGCCCGAGCAGCCTCGCGACCGACAGCTGCCTGATCTTCTTGCCGCACTTCGCCCGCTCGCTGTGCAGCGGGATCGTGTTTGTGATGATCACCTGCTCGACCGGCGCCGCCTCGAGGCGTTCCATCGCCGGCCCCGAGAGCACGCCGTGCACGGCGCACGCGAACACCCGATCCGCGCCGTTCGCCTTCAGCGCGATCGCCGCCTTCACGATCGTGCCGGCGGTGTCGATGATGTCGTCCTGCAGGATGCAGGTTCGGCCGCTCACGTCACCGATCACGTTCATCACCTCGGCGGTCCCGTCGTCGGTGCGGCGCTTGTCGACGATGGCGAGCTCGGCGTCGAGGCGCTTGGCGTAGGCCCGCGCCCGCTCGGCGCCGCCCGCATCGGGCGACACGATGGTCAGGTTCGGGATGCCCAGGCGCGAGCAGTAGTCGATGATCACCGGAGCCGCGAACAAGTGGTCGACCGGGATGTCGAAGAACCCCTGGATCTGCGCCTTGTGCAGATCCATCGTCAGCACGCGATTGGCGCCGGCCGCGCTCAGCAGGTTCGCCACGAGCTTGGCCGAGATCGGGACGCGCGGCTTGTCCTTCCGATCCTGCCGGGCGTAGCCGTAATACGGGATGACCGCCGTGATGCGCGACGCCGACGAGCGGCGGAACGCATCGATCATCACGCAGAGCTCCATGATGTGCCGATCGACGTCGGCGCACGTGGGCTGAACGACGAACACGTCGGTGCCCCGGATGTTCTCGTCGATCTGGAACGAGCACTCCGTATCGGGGAACCGCTGCAAACGGGCGTGGCCGGTCGAGACGCCAAGGAACTCGGCAATCTCGGCGGCAAGCGCCGGGTGCGCACTACCGGAAAACAGCTTGAGCTGTCCGCGACTCATATGTGGTTGGGGCGGAAGGATTCGAACCTTCGAATACGGGATCCAAAGTCCCGCGCCTTACCAGCTTGGCCACGCCCCATCTTCTCTTCTCCGGGGGAATATCGCCCCTTCGGCGCTTCGCTGGCTTCGGGGCGCTTCCCCCGGACCCCCTCGGCTCGCTCCACTCGCGGGGGCCCCATGCCCCGCGCCGTTCCGCTCGCCGGGCTGTCGCCTTCGAATATCGCCCCTTCGG
>JBOGIX010000260.1:0-4714 GCA_050744685.1 Vicinamibacterales bacterium
GATCTACGGGGCCGCATTTCCGGGCGACAACGGCATCCCCATGGTGTTTCAACTGAAGGGGAACCCGGAGTATCGCTCCGAGGAGCTGCTCAACGTCGAAGCCGGGTATCGCTATCAGCTCGGCGCGACACTGTCGGTCGACGTCGCGGCTTTTCGCGGGCGCTACACCCACGGCACGACCGTGGAGCCGCAGCCGCCGACGTTCGAGTTCACTCCGAGTCCGCACCTCCTCTTGGCTGTCCAGTACGACAACCTGCTGAATGCCGATGTCGAAGGCCTGGAGATGGCCGTTCGGTGGTCGCCGCTCTCCAGGTGGCGACTCGATGGGTCCTACTCCACGGTTTACGTGACGCCTGACCTCGACGCTGGCAGCCAGGATTCCACGGCTCGCGAGTTCGACGGGAACGCGCCCCGGCATCAGTGGCAGATTCATTCCACGACGGACGTGTTCCGCCGCGTGCAGGTGGACGGGGGACTGTATTACGTGGGGCGGCTCGGGCAGCTGGGTGTTCCGGCTTATACGCGCGCGGACGTGCGACTCGAGGTCAAGGTCACGAAACATCTGAGCGCGGCCGCCGTAGGCCAGAACCTGCTGCAGGACGCGCACCGGGAGTTCTCTGTCGAGAACATGGGGCTCGTCGGCACGGGCGTACCGCGCAGCGCGCGGGTTCAGCTGCGCTGGCAGTTCTGATCGGCCGCGGTGGAGTCTGCGAGCGGAACATTCCCGCTCGCCATCCGCCTCAGTAAATCTGCTGGGTCCTGGCGACGATCGTCTGCGGCGGCGTTACGCCCGCGGCGATCATGACCTCGCGAACCGCCGCCTCGGTGTCGGGTGAGGGCTTGAAATTGCCGAACCGGTAGCCGACGGCGATCGCCAGGGGCGTCCACCCGAACCTGTTTTCCCGGTTCCAGACCTCGATCTTCGCGCCGCGCGCAGCCAGGAACTTCACGACCTCTGGCAGGTTCTTGTAGGCGGCGGCATGCACGGCGCTCTCGCCGTTGTTGTCGACGGCGTTGATGTCGGCTCCGAGCTCCAGCGCCAGCTGCACGGCCTCGAGTACTTCACTTTCGGTGCCCGCGTCTTCGCCGGGCGAACGCGTCGCGAGGCCGGCCGCCACCATCAACGGCGTGCTGCCTTCCACGTTCGGAAGCCGGGGATCGGCCCCGAGCTCCGCGAGCGTTCGCATCAACTCGGCATCCGCGGTCAGCGCCGCCAGGAAGAAGGGCGTCGCTCCGAGCTCGTTCGCCCGCGTGTTGTTCAAGTTGACCCGCTTCGTCATCCTCGCATTCACGTCTGCGCCGCGCGCGACGAGCTTCTTCACGAGCGCCAGGCTGCTCATCGTTCCCGAACCTTCCGGCGCCGGATCGTTGTCGCCGATGCCCGGCTTGCGGACCGCGGTGATCGCGTGCAGCACCGTGTACCCGGGCTCGCCCGCATTCGGATTCGCGCCGGCCTCGAGCAGTTCGCTGGCGAGCTCGAAATGCGCGTTCATGACCGCGATCAGCAATGCGCTGGTGCCGACCGCAGGAAGGCGGCCGCCATACGGGCGCCGGCGGCCGGGGTCGGCCGGAATGGCGTCGTTGACGTCGGCCTTGGCCTCCAGCAACCCGCGGACGACGGCGAGGCGGCCTTCGCGAACGGCGAACAGCAGGGGAGTGAAGCCGGACGGCAGACGCGCGTGGACGTCGGCGCCGGCCGCGACAAGGTCCTGCACGACCTGCGCGTGTCCTTCGGCCGCGGCCCACATGAGCGCCGTCTGCCCGCGGCGCTCGTCCCTGGCGTCGACCAGCGCGCCGTGCTCGAGCAGCGCCTCGACCGCCGATCGCGAGCCGGTTCGTGCGGCGGTCATCAGGGGCGTCTCGCCGCCCGGGAGCGCAAGGTTCGGGTCCGCACCGGCGCTCAGCAGAAGTTCGACGATTACGCCATTCGCGCTGGTACAGGCGAGCGAGAGCGGCGTCACCCCGTAGCGGCTCACCGCCTTCACGTTCGCGCCCGCGCGCACCAGCGCTTCGGCCATCTCCCGATCGTCGTAGTGAACGGCCCAATGAAGCGCGGTCATGCCGTCGGCCTGCGCTGCATTCACGCTCGCGTGCTCGGCCAGGAGCGCCCGGACGCGAGCCCGATCCATCTTCTCGGCGGCATCGGCCAGCGGTGCGGTGGACGCGTAGGCGCGTGCACCACACAGCAGGAGCAGCAGGGTGCAGGCGGCGCGTACGAGCGTGCCGTGGCGCAGGCGGCGCGTGAAGACGATACGGGACGAGTCGTGCATCGTGGTGCTACAACGAGAGCAGCTCATCGACCTTACCCTTACTGTCCGCGAAGCCGTCCAGCCGCACGCCGACGCGCTCGAGCAATGTCAGATGAAGGTTGGCGAGCGGCGTCGGTTCCGTGTACTTGATGTGACGCCCCCCCTTGACGTTGCCCGCGGCGCCACCCGCCACGAGAACGGGCAGGTTGACGTGATCGTGGACATTTGGATTCCCCATGCCGCTCCCGTAGAGATAGAGGGAGTGATCGAGGAGGCTCCCGTCGCCGTCGGGCGTCGCTTTCAGCTTCTCCAGGAATCCGGCGAACAGCGACACGTGAAACGCGTTGATCTTCGCCATCCGCGCGATCTTTTCCGGATCGTTGCCGTGGTGGGTGAGTGGATGATGCGGGTCCGGCACGCCGATCTCGGTGTAGGTCCTGTTGCTGGTTTCGCGCGCGAGCTGAAAGGTGATGACCCGCGTCACGTCCCCTTGCAGCGCCAGCAGCTGGAGGTCGAACATCAACCGCGCATGGTCGGCGTATGCCGCCGGGACGCCGACGGGGCGATCGAGATCGGGCAGAGGAGTGTCCGCGGTCCCCGCCTCCGCCTTCTGAATCCGCCGCTCTACCTCGCGGACAGTGTCGAGATACTGGCCGACCCTGTTGCGATCCTCGGGGCCGAGCTGCTTCTGCAGGCGGCTCATGTCCTCGCGAACGGCGTCGAGCAGGCTGGCGCGCCGCCGCAGCGCCGCCTGGCGATCCGCGGAGGTGCCCCCCTCGCCGAACAGTCGTTCGAAGACGATCCGCGGGTGCGCCTCGGCGGGCAGCGGCGTCGTCGGCGACGACCACGACAGGTTGTTCTGATACACGCAGGCGTAACCGTTGT
Organism: Vicinamibacterales bacterium; assembly: GCA_050744685.1. Lineage (GTDB taxonomy): Bacteria > Acidobacteriota > Vicinamibacteria > Vicinamibacterales > 2-12-FULL-66-21 > JACCXG01. The sequence continues at coordinate 3,135 of JBOGIX010000260.1, forward strand.
CGCACTGCCCGACGGTCTGGAGGAGGTCCATCGACAGTTCGAGCGACGGCAGCAGCGTCTCGTGCCCGATCTGCCGGGCGGCGACCTGGTCCACGGTCGTGCCCAGGTAGTAGTCGGTGCTCTCCGTCCATTTCGCCGTGGCGGCGCTGAGGAACGCCGCGTTGGACGTCGCGTGTGTCCCGGGGTAGGCGTTCTTCAGCTCGAGGTTGGAGATCACCGTGAGCTGGTCGACAACGGGGGCGAGCGACTGGAGCGTGGGCGACAGCTCGGCGAGGCGCCCTTCGCCAGGCGGCGTCCAGCGAGGCAGGTCGCATCCCATGGGCATGTAGACGAAACCCAGGCGCCGCACGGGCGAGGCGGCCGTCCTGGCGAGCGCCGTCATCGACGGGATCATCGCGTCGAGCAGCGGCAGCGCCATCGTCGCGCCGAGGCCGCGCAGGAACGTCCGCCGGGGAAGCGCCATCTTGGTGATGATCATCGCGACGTCCTCATCTGAAACGGCTGGCTGTTCACGACTCCCAGGATGATCGATGACATGCGGAACCGCTGCGCCCGCGAGTTGCGGACGATGGCGCGAACCGCCGGCGCATCGTAGTACTCGACGCCGCGCCCGGTCGCATAGATCAGGAGCTTTTCAGCGAACGTGCCCACGAAGAGCTCCGGCCGGCGCAGCAATGCCGCCTCGAGACCGTGGACGTCGGCGAACTTGCTCCCGTCGGGAAATCCGCCCGACGCATCGATGCGCATCCCGTCTTCCATCGATCGGCGGCGTCCCACGGCATCGAACGTCTCGAGCGACAGGCCGATCGGATCCATCAGGTTGTGGCAGGCGGCGCACGTTGGATTGTTGCGATGCTCGGCCAGCCGCATGCGGACGGACAGATTACCGTCGACCGTGTTGTCCTTCAGCGCCGGCACGTCGGGCAGGGGAGGCGGTGGCGGTACGCCAAGCAGGTTGTCGAGGATCCATTTGCCGCGCACGACCGGCGAAGTCCTCGTCGCGTACGAGGTGACCATCAGGATGCTTCCCTGGCGCAGGAGCCCGCCGCGCTCGCGCTGCCCGTCGAGCGTGATGCGGCGGAAGCGGCTGCCGTAGACGTGGGGAATGCCGTAGTGCCTGGCCAACCGTTCGTTCACGAACGTATAGTCCGCGTTCAGCAGGTCCAGGAGGCTGCGATCCTCGCGGAGGACGCTCTCGAAGAACAGCTCGGTCTCCTGCCGGAACGCCTGGCGCAAGTTATGGTCGAAGTCGGGAAACAGGCGCATGTCCGGCGTGATCGTGGCGAGGTTTCGCAGATGCAGCCACTGCGAGGCGAAGTTGGTCACCAGGGCCTGCGATCGCGGATCGGCGAGCATCCTGCGCGTCTGCCGCTCGAGCACGGCCGGATCGCGCAGCGTTCCCGCCACAGCCGCGTTCAGCAGCTCCTCGTCCGGAATGCTGCTCCAGAGGAAGAACGACAGGCGCGACGCGAGCTCGAAGCTGTCGATCGCATAAACGGCGCCGGCGGCGAGCTCGTCGGGCTCGCGCTCGAACCGATAGAGGAAGCGCGGGTCGACGAGCAGGCGCGACAGCGCGTACG
>JBOGIX010000261.1:0-2830 GCA_050744685.1 Vicinamibacterales bacterium
GTGGTGAGCTGCGAGCCGCATCAGCGGACGCTCGTGCGGCCGGCGATCGTGAACGGCGCAACCGTGTCGCAGGTCGAATGCGTGGCAGCTGCGTCCGCATACGCGGCCCAGCCGGTCGCCGCGGCGCCGGCCCTCGCTCCCGCCGTCTACGCGCCGCGGCGCGTCACGTCGCCCGTCTATAGCGACATACGCGACGCCGAGATGGTGCCGGCCGCCACGGTGCGCGAGCCGATTCGCACGCGCCAGGTGATTTACGACGAGCGGCCGGTCAAGAAGACGCGCTCGGTCAAGAAGAGCGCGGTCATCATCGGCTCGTCCGCAGGCGTCGGCGCCGGGGTGGGCGCGGCGATGGGCGGCAAGAAGGGCGCCCTCATCGGCGCCGCGATCGGCGGCGGCGGCGCGACGCTCTGGGACCAGATTACCCGGCGCAAGTAACGGCCACGCCACCTGTGCGAAGATGGTCTCGCCGCTTTCGGGCGGCGAGATTTTTTATGCTTCGAACAACGCACACCGCCCGCACCTTGCTCACCTCGGCCATCGTCTTCGCGAGTGCAGCCTGGCTGGCCGTGCCGCTCCCCGCTGACCAGGCGACCAACGCTCAATCGACGCCGGTTCTTTCGACCGACCCCACGCGCGCGGACACACGGCACCTGACGCTCACCACCTCGGCCAGCACCCGTAACGTCCGTCCCGGCGCCCGCGTGTCGCTCTTCGTCGACGTCACCCCGAAGCCGAAGATGCACGTCTACTCTCCCGAACAGAAGGACGTGATTCCCGTGGCGTTGAAACTGGACCCGCCCGCCGGCGTGCAGGTCGGCGCGGCGAACTATCCAAAGCCCGAGCAGTACTTCTTCGCGCCGCTCAACGAAACACAGCTCGTCTACAGCAAGCCGTTTCGGCTCACGCAGGAAATCGTCGTCAATGCCTCCTCGCCCTCCGTCACTATCAAGGGCACCCTCCGCTACCAGGCCTGCGACGAGGCGATCTGCTACCTGCCGCAGACCGTGCCCGTCTCGTGGACGCTCACGGTCAACAAATAAATCGCTCGCGGCCTCGCCGGCCATAGCGCGCGCGTGAACCCTGAACCCTGAACCCCGAACCCCGAACCTTGAACCTGTGAACCCTGAACCCTGAACCGTACTCTTTCAGCGTTAGTACAATCTGATCCGTGCTCATCCAGCGCCGCGGCGGTGCCCTCCTTTTTGTCCCGCAGCGTACGCATGCCGCTCTCGCCGCGAGTCTCATGAGCCACTGGCAGCTCGGCGGCTTGGCCGACAATCCCCGGCGCGAGGCCATCCTCACCGCGACGCGCGAGCACGACGAGGGATGGGCCGAGGAAGACGCGGAGCTGCACGTCGGCGACAACGGCGACCCGCTCGACTTCGTGGCCGTGCCGCCGCATGTCAAGCATCGAATCTGGCCCCGCGCGGCTGAACGGGTGGCCGCCGCCACGTCGCCCTATGTGGCCGCCCTGGTCGCGCAGCATGCCCTCACCGTGCACGCGCCGCTGCGGCCGCAGCCCTCGTGGCGCGACTTCTTCGCGCGGATGGAGCGCACGCGCGACGCGTACCTCTCACGGGCGGCGCCCGAAGAAGCCGCGGCCGCCGCCAACGACTACACGTTCGTGCGCATCGGCGATCAGCTCTCCCTCATCTTCTGCAACGGATGGACGACGCCGATGTCGGGGACCGGGTTCTCCGCGGGGCTCGAGGGATCGACGCTTCGCATCTCGCCGGATCCGTTCGGCGGGCGGCGAATCCCGATGCAGGTCGAGGCGCGGACGCTCCCGGCACGGTCCTACGAGTCTTCTGCGGATCTGCGGCAGACGTACGAAAAGGCGCCGTCGCTCGTTCTCGAGGGCGAAGCGGTCGGCGCCTGATCCTCTCATGTCGAAGATCCTCATCGTCGAAGACGACCCGGACATCGCCGAGCTGATCGTGCACTACCTGCAGAAGGCCGGTCACGCCGTCGACCTTCTGACGTCGGGCGCGGCGGTGATGCCGCGGCTCCGCGGCGAGCTGCCGGATCTCGTGGTGCTCGACCTGATGCTGCCCGACTTCGACGGGTTGATGGTCTGCCAGGCGATTCGCAGCGAGCCGCGCACGGCGGCAATCCCGATCATCATGGTCACCGCCAGGGCGGACGAGGCGGATCGCATCACCGGCCTGGAGCTTGGCGCCGACGACTACGTCACCAAGCCCTTCAGCCCCAAGGAGCTTGCCGCGCGGGTCGGCGCGCTGCTGCGGCGCACGCAGCGCACGCCGTCCGGATCGGTCCTGAGTTACGGCCCGATCACCATCGACGCCGATCGCCACACGGTCACCGTCGATGGCGCCGACGTGCGGCTCACGGCCAAGGAGTTCCTGCTCCTTCAGTACCTCGTCCAGCATCGCGGACGCGTGCTGTCGCGCGACCTGCTGCTGACCGACGTCTGGGGTTACCAGTACACAGGCGGCACGCGCACGGTCGACGTGCACATCCGGCGCCTGCGCGAGAAGCTGCCGGTACTCGCCGGGGCCATCGAAACGATCAAGCAGTTCGGCTACAAGCTCGTCGATCCGTGACGTTCCGCACCCGAACCTTCCTGAGCGCGCTGCTGACCGCGGCGGTCACGCTCGCCGTGGTCGTCGCCATGGTTTCCTGGAGCGTCCGCCGGAGTGTCGGCCAGCGGATCGAGCGCGGGCTCGTGGACGAAGCGCGGCTCGCGGCGGCCACGCTGTCGCACCACCAGCCCGCCGACTCCGCCGAGCTCGACAGCGAAGCCGACGCGCTCGGGCGCCTCATCGCCGCGCGCGTGATGTTCGTCGCCGCCGACGGCACGGTCATCGGC
>JBOGIX010000262.1:0-4236 GCA_050744685.1 Vicinamibacterales bacterium
GAGACGTCGGCGCGCGCAACGCGGCGCTGTCGATCATGGTCGGCGGCCACGCCGACGACGTCGCGCGCGCGCGGCCGTTCTTCGAGATTCTCGGCAAGAACATCGTCCATCAGGGAGGGCCCGGCGCCGGACAACACGCGAAGATGTGCAACCAGATCGTGATTGCGGGCACGATGATCGGCGTGTGCGAGAGCCTGCTGTATGCCTACAGGGCGCAGCTCGACCCGGAGCGGATGCTCCAGTCGATCCGCAGCGGCGCCGCCGGCTGCTGGTCGCTCGAGAATCTCGCGCCCCGAATCCTCAAAGGCAACTTCGAACCCGGCTTCATCGTCGAGCACTTCATCAAGGACATGGGCATCGCGCTGGCCGAAGCGCAGCGGATGGGGCTGGCGATGCCCGGCCTTGCGGTCGTGCACCAGCTGTACCTGGCCCTTCAGGCACAAGGCCACGGACGGCGCGGCACGCAGGCACTTCTTCTCGCGCTCGAGCACATCTCCAATGTGCCGCGCGCCGCCGTGTCGGCCGGCTAGACGCGATCCCTGGCGCCCTCGATGCCCATCTGCGACGCACAGTGGGCACAGCAGAAGAAGCTGCCTTCCGACTCGATGCCATGGCCGATCACGCGGCAGCCGCAGTGCTTGCAGGTGGGCGCCACGGCATGGATCGCGCACTCGAAGCTGTCGAAGGTGTAGGTCCGGTCGCGGTACTTCAGCTCGAACGACTTGTCGTAGTCGTTGCCGCACACGTCGCACTTCGCCATGGATTGCTCCTCCGGCGAGCCAGGCTCGCCTCCGATCTGCGCCGTGCAATTGCCGCACCGGACGCGTGGATGAGGCAGGCGGCCCGCGTCGTGTCAGTAGTAGGATTTGTCTCGTGGCCAAGAGGAGGGCTCCTGCTCGCCGGCGTCGCAAGATTGCGCCGAAATCCGTAGGGTTGACTCCATCGGAAACGGGCGACGTCGAAGACCGCGCAGTCGCCGACCTCGCCAAGCTCGTGGACGCGGATGGCGGTGTGGTGCTCGCGACCTATCGCGAGCCGTTCGGCGGTACGCCGGTCCTGCTGACGGCTCTGCCGATCGACCGCGTAGAGCCGACGCCTTTTCAGCGCGATCCGTCTCTGCCGCACGTGAAGCGGCTCATGAACGTCGTGGAAACGCTGGGACGCTTCCTCGATCCCATCATCGCCATCCGGGAGGACGACGCCTACTGGACGCCGAACGGCAACCACCGGCTCCAGGCGCTGCGGAAGCTTGGCGTGCGAACGGTCACGGCGCTGCTGGTGCCCGATCCGGAAATCGCTTTCAAGATCCTGGCGCTGAACACCGAGAAGGCGCACAACCTCAAGGAGAAGTCGCTCGAGACGATCCGGATGGCGAGGGCGCTCGCCGACGCCACGCCGTCACGAAGGGAACAGGAGTTCGCGTTCGAGTTCGATCAGCCATCGTTCCTCACGCTCGGCGCGGCGTACGAGCGCCGCCCACGGCTGAGCGGCGGCGCCTACCACTCGATGCTGCGCCGCATCGAAGGGTTCATGGACGACCGCCTCAGCGCTGCGGTGCGGGAGCGCGAGCGGCGCGCCGGCCTCCTCCTCGCAGCCGATGACGACGTGTCCGCGATCATCGAGAAGCTCAAGGCACGCGGGTTGACCAGTCCGTATCTGCGGCCGTTCGTTGTCTCGCGCGTGAATCCGATCCGGTTCTCCACGTCCACGGAGTTCGACTTCGACGACGTCCTCGGACGCATGCGCAGGGCGGCGGCGAAGTTCAAGATCGACCGCGTGCGCCAGGAGGACGTCGTCCGCACGGGCGGCGCGGGCGGCGGCGAAGGAGAAGACGAGGAATGACCGCGGATCCCGTGTTCTTCAAGAGCGCCGCCGCGTTCCGGCGCTGGCTGCAGAAGAACCACGATCGGGCCCTGGAGGTCGTGGTCGGGTTCTATCGGAAGGACTCCGGTAAGAAGGGAATCTCCTATCCGGAAGCCCTGGACGAGGCCTTGTGCTTCGGCTGGATCGACGGCGTTCGCAGGCGGCACGACGAGGAGAGCTACGTCAACCGGTTCTCGCCGCGGAAGAAGCGCAGCCTCTGGAGCGCGGTGAACGTCAGGCGCGCTGGCGAGTTGATTGCGGCAGGCCGGATGGCGGCTCCGGGGCTGAAGGCGTTCGAGGCGCGCGACGCGGAGCGGTCCAGGCAGTATTCGTACGAGCGCGAGACCTGCGAGCTTCCGCCGGCCTACGTCAGGGAGCTCCGGAAGGCTCGCAGGGCGTGGGCGTTTTTCAAGGCTCAGTCTCCGTACTATCGGCGGATGGCCAGCTGGTTCGTGATGAGCGCGAAAACGGAAGAAACGCGGCAGCGACGGCTGGCGCGCGTCATCGCCGACAGTGCGAAGGGGCAGCGGATCGATCAGCTGGCTCCCGGCAAGTGATTGGGCGGAACCACATCGGAAAAGGAGTCTGGTGGCCGGACGCGAAGACTGGATGACGGTGGCGAGCGAGGATCCGGACGATGTGCGAGAGCGGATCCTGACGGGTTACAAAGAGGGCAAGCCGTTCACGCCGTATGTGCCGACCCTGCCGCTACCCTCGCCGATCGATCGTGTGCTCGACTTCGGATGCGGGCTCGGGCGCAACTTCCCGTATTTGACACGCATCGCGCGCTCGGTGTCCGGTTTCGATCTGCCGCCGATGATCGATCGATGCCGCGCGCTTGCGCCGGAACGCGTCGAGCTGCTGACGTCGGACTGGCCCGAGCTTGCCGCGAGTCGCTTCGATCTGATCTTCGCCAGCCTCGTCCTGCAGCACATCGAGCCCGGGCCTGCACGCGCGTTCCTCCGCGACTTCGCCCGGATGGCGCCCACCGTCTACCTGCTGACCAGGACGCGCACGGATTTCGACGAGAACGTCTTCGACATCGTACGGGAACTTGACGTGTTCCGGCCGGGCCCATGCGTCGAGGTCGACCACGATCCGATTACGCATCAGCTGCGCGTGCTCGGCCGCACCAGCCTGGATGAGCTCGTCGGGAACCGGGCGGAGGGCCACTACGAGGTCATGCTTTCTTCGGTGTAATGCCCATGAATGCGCAGGAATGCCATGAATACAGGATGATGTACAAGGCGATGCGGGATTGTGTCCCCCTTCGGCCATTCATGGCATTCATGAGCATCCCTGGCATTCATGCGCATTCCCTGTGGCTGAGTAACCGCTTTTTGAACGTGTACCCGGATGGAGGTACGCAGATGGCTAATAAAGATGAGATGGAAGGCCAGGTCGAGCAGGTCAAAGGCAAGGTGAAGCAGGCGTGGGGAGATGCGACCGACAACGAGCGGCTTCATGATGAAGGGGTTGCGGACGAGGCGGCGGGCGACGTTCAGGAAGGCTTCGGGCGCGCGCGGCGCAAGACCGGCGACGCGATTGAAGACCTCGGCAAGAAGATCAAGAGGTAGCGTTCGAGGGGGGCGGTGGCGGGCCATCCGGGCCGCCCGCCCCCCTTTCCATTTCTTCGGCTTGCATCGGCCGAACACCTTTTGTTATATTTGCAAGGTTCTGGTCGGCCCTGGGACACCCTATCTAGGGCCCGACATCCAGACGGCAACGCCGCTGGTCGCGCGACACGCGCGAAGTAAGCCGCTTCAGTCTGCCAGTCGGGCGGAGGCGGTTGCGGGCTGCATCGAAAGCGCTCCGTGGCGAGCGCGAGATCTTCACTTTATAGGGTAAGTCAGTTCCAGGTGCCGGGCCGTCAGGCGGCTCCTTAGGCTTGGAACACCATGTTTTTTGCGCGCCCCGGGTGGCGGCGCGTGTGGAGCTATCGTGCCGACGATCAGCCAGCTGGTACGCAAGGGACGCGCTGCGGTCCTGACCAAGACCAAGAGCCCGGCGCTGCAGGAGAGCCCGCAGAAGCGGGGGGTCTGCGTCCGGGTGTTCACCCAGACGCCGAAGAAGCCGAACTCGGCGCTTCGCAAGGTCGCCCGCGTGCGGCTCACCAACGGCATCGAGGTCACGACGTATATCCCTGGCGTCGGCCACAACCTGCAGGAGCACTCGCTCGTCCTGATTCGCGGCGGCCGTGTGAAGGACCTGCCGGGCGTCCGCTACCACGTTGTCCGCGGCACGCTCGACGCGGTGGGCGTGCAGGGCCGCAAGCGAAGCCGGAGCAAGTACGGGGCCAAGCGCCCCAAGGCGTAGGAGGACTTTCACCAGCACGCCGGCCGGGAGTCGGGCCGGCAAGACACGGTCGGGGAG
>JBOGIX010000263.1:0-3026 GCA_050744685.1 Vicinamibacterales bacterium
TCCGGCCAGCCTTCGCCAAGGCTCCGGCGGCCCGCCGTAGCTTCAGCGGAGGCGGGGGGACGAAGTCCCCGGCGACGCGAGTGAGCACCGCGAGCGAGCCACGCGAGTGGAGCGGGGCGTTGGGGCCCCGCGAACGAGCGTGTAAGGGGGTCCGGCCAGCGTTCGCCAAGGCTCCGGCGGCCCGCCGTAGCTTCAGCGGAGGCGGGGGGACGAAGTCCCCCGGTGAGAATTGACATGGAACGCATCGCCATCGATCCGACCAGTCCCGATCCGGAAGGCCTCGCGATTGCGGCGGAGAGCCTGCGGCGCGGCGGCGTGGTCGCGTATCCCACGGATACGCTGTACGCGCTCGCCGTCGATCCGCGGCGCGACGATGCCGTGCGGAAGCTGTTCGCCATCAAGGGGCGCGACTACTCGGCGCCAATCGCGCTCATCGCCGCGGATGCCGTCCAGGCACGGCAGGCCGGCGTATTCGGAATTGCCGAAGCGCGAATGGCCGAGCGGCTGTGGCCCGGCGCGCTCACCATCGTCGTCGCCGCGGCCGGCGATCTGTCGCGGCTGCTGTCCGGCGATCTCGCAACCCTCGGCGTTCGCGTACCCGCCCATGCTGCGGCGCGTGCGCTGGCCGCGGCTTTTGGATCGTGCATCACCGCAACGAGCGCCAACGTCTCGGGGCAACCGGCAACGGCCACGCCGGACGAAGTGGCGGCGGCGCTCGCCGATCGCATCGACACGCTGCTCGACGGCGGACCGGTCCCCGGCGGCCCTCCGTCGACGATCGTGCAGATTGTCGACGGGCAGCCGACGATGCACCGTGCTGGCGCGGTGGCGTGGGACCGCGTGCTAGAATCCCTCGAGTGATGTCCACGATGGCCCGATCGGGCGCGCCCGAAAGCCGGGAGCGTGCGGCACTCGTCGGACTGTTCAGCGGCGCCTCCCGACACTTCGATCCCGAACATTCACTCGACGAGCTGGCCGGTCTTGCCGGAGCGGCCGGCGCCGATGTCGCCCTGCGCATCCTGCAGGAGCGTCCAAAACCGGATCCGGCGACCTTCCTGGGCAGCGGGAAAGTGGCGTCGCTCGCCGCGGCGTGCGACGAGGCGAACGTCGACACCGTCATCTTCGACAACGAGCTCACGCCGGCGCAACTGCGCAACCTGGAGACGGCGCTCGATCGCAAGGTCGTCGATCGCACGCAGCTCATCCTCGACATCTTCGCCCGCCGGGCGCGCACGCGTGAAGGCAAGCTCCAGGTGGAGCTCGCGCAGCTGTAATACCTTTTGCCCAGGCTCGTCGGCGCCCACGCGGCGTTGTCGAGGCTCGGCGGCGGCATCGGCACGAGGGGTCCTGGCGAAACCAAGCTCGAGACCGATCGCCGCCGCATCCGCCATCGAATCAGCGTGCTCTCGAAAGAGATCGACAACGTGCGGCGGCGCCGGACGCAGCTGCGTGAGCGCCGTCAGAAATCGTCGGTTCCGACCGTCGCGCTGGTGGGCTACACGAACGCAGGGAAGACAACGCTCTTCAACCAGCTGACAGGGGATCAAGCGGTCGCCTCGAACGCGCTGTTCGTGACGCTGGATCCGCTCGTGCGCAAGGTGAAGCTGCCCGACCGCCGCGAGCTGCTGGTGTCCGACACGGTCGGGTTCATCGAACGGCTGCCGCATTCGCTCGTGGCGGCATTCCGCGCCACGCTCGAAGAGGTGGCGGCGGCCGATCTGTTGCTGCACGTGATCGATGCGTCGTCTCCCGATCGGGAGCGCCACATGGAGGCCGTGCGTGCGGTACTGGCGGAGGTCGGCGCGGAGAAGGTGCCGTCGATCGAAGTCTTCAACAAGTGCGATCAGCTGGACGACAGCGAGCGCGCGAGAGTCCGGGCGCTCTATCCCGGCGCGCTCTGCGTCTCGGCGCTCACGGGCGACGGGCGAGACGATGTGATCGCGGCGATGGAGACGCGCCTCGCGCTCGACACGGCGCACGTCACGATCGCGTTCGCGTCGGACGACCAGGACGTTCGCGAACGGGTGGCCGAGCTGTATCGCCTGGGCCGGATTCTGCGCCACGTCACGACCGACGGCGCGGTGGCGATCGAGGCCGAGATCCCACGCCGGCTGCTGTCGCGCTTCCAGGCCGTCGGAGGCCAGGCATGAGGGCGTGGGCCGTTCGCATTGCCCTGGTGACCATTGCCACATATGCGGCGGCCTGCGCGGCACGCGTGCCGCCGGCGCCCCCCGCGGTGACCACGCCGAAGTTTCCGGAGTTCCTGTTCCCGGCCGTGCCTGCCGGACTCGGCACGCCGGCAGCGATCGAGCGTCACGACATTGGCTGGCAATGGCTGCAGGCGGGCGATCTGAGGGCGGCGGAGCGGAATTTCTCGTCCTCGCTCAAGCAGTCCGCGGCCATGTATCCCGCGGAAGTCGGCCTCGGCTATGTCGCGCTCGCGCGCAAGAACCTGAAGGAGTCGTTGCTGCACTTCGACAAGGCCGTCGTCGCGAACCCGCGATACGCGCCAGCGCTGGCCGGCCGCGCGGAGGTCCTGCTGGCGACCAACCAGCGCGAAGAAGCGCTCGTGAGCCTTGAAGCGGCGCTGGCCGCCGATCCGTCGCTGTCGTCGGTGCGCAGCCGGCTCGAAGTGCTGCGGTTCCGCAGCCAGCAGGAGGACATCGCCGGCGCGCGCAAGCTCGCCGAATCCGGCCGGCTGGAGGAGGCGCGCGCCGCGTATCAGGCCGCGATCGCCCGCTCACCGCAGAGTCCGTTCCTGCACCGCGAGCTCGCCGATTTGGAGCGGAACGCGGCGAATCTCGACGCGGCGCTGGAGCACGCGCAGCGCGCCGCGGAGCTCGAGCCGGACGACCCGCGCACGCACCAGCTGCTCGGCGACATCTTCGAAGCGAAGGGGGATTTCGCGCGCGCCGCCGAGGAGCTCGAGACGGCCGCGCGGCTGCTGCCCGACGAGACGCTGGGCGAGCGGATCGCGGCGCTGCGCGCGCGCGCGGCGTTCGCCGCGATGCCGCCGGAGTACCGCG
>JBOGIX010000264.1:0-5193 GCA_050744685.1 Vicinamibacterales bacterium
GGGTCCCCGCGAGCGACGGTGTGGGGAGTCCGAGGGGCGAGCCCCTCGAATCCAGTTAGACGTCGGGCCAGGGCGTTCGGCCGTGTAGGGTTGCGTGCGCGGCCGGCCAGTGCGAGTACGATCCGAAACGCACATGACCTCCAGCCGCGACGTTCCAGGGCATGGCGCCGGGGCGTACGATCTGCAGCACACGGAACACCTCTGCCGCGAGGCGTTGCGCCGAGACGATCTGCGGCAGGCTGCCACCGCGCTGAAGCAGGCCGGCATCAGCGAACTCGAAGGCGTGAGGCTGGTCGAGCGCGTTACCGAAGACGTCGCGACACGCGCGCCGATTGGTCGCATCAACTCGAGGGTGTTGCCGGACGAGGCGGCGGAACGGCGCGCGCTCGAGCGGCTGCTGCTCGTGCACACGGCGATCGAGGCTTTGCCGCGAGTGCCGCACCTGCCGGTCAGCGACGACGTCAAGCGCCGGCTGTGCGCGGAGTTTGCGTTCTTCGCCGCAGAGCCCACCGACGCCGGGTGGTTCGATGTCGAGACCGCGAGCTTCACCGCGATGTGCAAGCTGGCGACGTTTCGCCGTTTTCCCGCCGGTCAGTTCGACTGGGAGGTTTCGGGGATCAGCCGGCGCGACATGCTCGGCGTCGGCGCCCGGCGGTTACCGGCCACGCTCGCCTTCGTCGCGTTTCGCATGCACGGCCTCGGGCCCGTCTTTTTCAGCCACCTCAATCCCAGACGGGAACATCGCTCGCTGCTGGAGGGCGAAGCGAACCGGTCGTACTACCGCATGGCGGAGGCGATGGCGCTGCAGCCGCGGATCAGGGGATTCGCCGCGTGTTCGTGGTTTCGATCGCCGGCGACGCATCGCGCGAGCCCGCGCCTGGCGTGGCTGAGCGACGTGTTCGTGGAGAACGGCGGGATGGTGGTGGAGAGCGGACCGGAGAACCCCCACGGGGGCGCGCTTGCGCGCAGCGCCACGCGCCAGCGGCTGTACGACGCGGGGCAGTTCCGTCCCACCCGCGGCCTGGTGCTGTGGCCGCGCGCCGCCATGCTGGCGTGGGCGGCGCGCCACCCGGAGCTGGCAGAGGACGGGGTCAGACCTCAGGGTAGCGACTTGCCAGGGGTCTGACGCCCAGCTACGAAGCCTTGGGATATGCGCGCCGCTGGTGCTCCAGCGCCCAGGGGAACGTGTAGCGCCGCAGGCGCGACGGCGACTCCGAAATCCGGCCCGTGATCCGGATCAACCCGGTCTTCTTCAAGCCGTCGCCGTACCACGTCCGCTTGTCCGGATCGTAGAGGCGGCCAACATGCTTCCGGACGGACAGCTCCGCCGCATCCAGGCGCTCGTCCATGATGGGAGGCATGCGGCCGCGGCTCAGGAACCTCCAGCGCCGGCCGCTCAGCCACTCGAAGTAATCCCGCGTGGACGACGGCGAGAGGAACTCCCTGCTCGACGCGATCAACACCCAGCTTGCTTTCTTCTCCTGGCCGAACAGCTCACGCGGCACTCCGGCGGTCTCGACGATCCGCCGGCAGATTGGCCGGCTGTAGTCGCCCGGCACGTCCCAGGGCTTCATCTCCGCCGAGTTGCTGATCGTGTGGAGCGCCTTGATCTGCCGCACGCCCCAGAAGCTCACGGGACAGTGCAGCATGCCGATCGTCAACCGATATTCGGTGAGCGACAACCCGGACTGATCGCCGCGGACGATGTTCTCGTCGACGGTGCTGTGTACGTGTTTGGCCCACACCTTGTCGCCGTGATATCCGGTCAGCAGCACCGTGTTCTGAAGCGTCGATTCCGCACCCTTGAAGAACACGTCGCCGCCATGCGAATCCGAGGCAACGAACGGCACCTCCGGCAGCTCCAGCGGCATCCACGCGCTGCGTTCGACGACAACCGGCGTCATGCCAAGCGTACGAGCGAGCGGCTCGCCGCTGTCCTGCAGTCCGCGCCGCGCCTGATCGAAGCAGAGCACCTGCGTCGCCCCCGCCTGCTTCGCCAGCACGGTGACCGTCGACGAGTCGTACCCGGAGGACGCGGTGCTGAGAAGATCGTACCGTGACCGCCGCCGCGGATCGTACGCGTTGGTGGCGACGGCGAACAGCGACGTTTGCAGGAAGTCGTGATACCGGGTGAACGAGCTGAAGTCGCGCTCTTTGCCCGGCTTGGGTACCGTTGCGAGGCGGCGGCCGTTCCAGACGAGATTGTCGAAATAGGTGAGAGTGACAGGGCCCGTTGACGTGGGAAACTGCCGCTTGTAGTGGCGCACCCCTTTCACGATCGTCCGGAACAGCCAGACGTAACGGCCGGATGTCTCGTCTATTTGAGCGTCCACTGCCGACACGAGGCAGGCCAGCGAATTCGAAATCACGACGCCATCGTCCGTTTCGAACGACTGCAGGCGGTCCACGGTCGACCCGCTGCTGACGAACACGGCGGCGCCGTCGCGCAGGCGGGCGCCGGAACCGGCGATCACGTCGGTCCTGTCGAAATCGCCGGCTTCGAAGGGCCCGTTCCAGACCGCCTCGCAGAACCACTCGTCGGTCGTCTCGACCTTCGAACCATGAAAGATTGTGATGGTATCGGCCGAATGGCGGCACCTCGCCAGCCACGCGAGCGCCGGCCACTCCCTGACTGCTACGTACTCAAAGCGCACGCTTTACTCTCACTGAGAAAATGAAGTGCCAACGGGCCGCGCAGCGCGTGGCGCCCCGGCAACTCTTCAATGATCGTGCCCGGCCGCCGAAACCGTGGAACGACGTGGGGTCCGCAGCGCGTGGCGTGCGACGCGTACCCGCGCGCAATTCTTGCGCATTGAACCCGTACGCTTTCAATCGACCCTCGCCGGCTGGAGGAGCGCCGCGGCGCCTTTCACACCGACTCATCCGGCACGGGCATTGCGACATTGCTCCCGGTCCATGCTGCGGAACTCGAAGAGCGTCCTTCTCGCGTTCACCCGCCAGGTCGGTGCCGGCAGGCTGTTCGCCCGGACCGCCTGGCGGCGCCGCCGGTTGTTACTTCTTTGTTACCACGGTGTTTCCCTGAAGGACGAGCACCTGTGGGATCCGCGGCTCTTCACCTCGCCGGAAGTATTCGAACGGCGGCTGCAGACGCTCGATCGCATCGATTGCACGGTGCTCCCACTCGGCGAGGCGATCGAACGGCTCTATCGCAATGACCTGCCGGCACGTGCCGTCAGCCTGACGTTCGATGACGGGTATCACGATTTCATGGCGATGGCGCAGCCACGCCTCAGGGAATACGGGTTTCCCGCAACGGTGTACCTGAACACGCTGCGCTGCGAACAGAACTTTCCCGTCACCCGGATCGCGCTGTCGTACGTGCTCTGGAAGAGCGGACGTCCGGCTCTCGACGGTCGCGGGCTGCCGGGACTCGAACCGATCGACTACGAGATCGCGAGCTTCGATCGCTGCCGGAGCGTGGCGATCGCGGTTCACGATCACCTGCTCGCCGTCGACGCCAGCGTGCGCGAGCAGGACGACGTGCTCGCGGAAGTCGCCGGTCGCGTCGGAATCGATTACGCCGCGTTCAAGGCGTCACGGATGCTGACGCTGATGCGTCCGCAGGACGTGACCGCGATGGCGCGCGAGGGCGTGGATTTTCAGCTCCATACCCATCGTCACCGCTCGCCGCCCGAAGCGGACCTGTTCGCCGACGAGATCCGCGAGAACCGCTGGCGCATCGAAGCGATGACGGGCGTGCGGCCCACCCACTTCTGTTATCCATCGGGCATCTACCGCGAGTCGCACTTCGCGCTGCTCGAAGCAGAGGGCGTGATCTCCGCCACGACGACCGAACCGGGTCTCGCGGCGCGGTCCGACGCCCGCTTCCTGCTGCCGCGTTTCGTGGACATGCAGGCCGTGCCCGACGCCGAGTTCGAGGCCTGGCTCACCGGCATAGCGCCGTGGGCAAAAAACGTGGTGGGACGCTCGCGGACGAATTCCGAGGCTGGATCGTAGATAGCGGCCAATTCCAGTTTCCAGTTCCCAGTTCCCAGTTCCTTTTCCGGTTGCCAGTTCGCAGGGTTCGGGCCGCCGGAGCCGGAAGCTGGAAGCTGGAAGCTGGAAGCCGGAAGCTGGTGCACAATTCCCAAGATCATGACAGCCTCGGCCGTCGAGGCGGCTCCGTGCCGCATATTCATCAGCTATCGCAGGGACGATTCGGCCGGGTGGGCGGGCCGGCTTGCGAGCGATCTGCAGGAACGGCTCGGGCAGCAGACCGTGTTCCAGGACGTGGCCACGATCGAAGCCGGCGAGGACTTCGTCGCGGCCATCACGCGCGTGCTGCAGACGTGCGCGGTGGCGCTCGTGGTCATCGGGCCGGACTGGCGCGATATTCGCGACGAGCAGGGCGCGCCGCGTCTCGAGAACCCGCAGGACCTGGTGCGGCTCGAGATCGCGACGGCGCTCCGCCGCCAGGGCCTGCGTGTGGTTCCCGTCCTGGTCGGCGGGGCGACAATGCCGGACGGCCAGGAGCTTCCTGCGGATCTGCGCGATCTCGCGAAGCGCCACGCCTTCGATCTGTCCGACACGCGCTGGGATTACGACATCGGGCGGCTCGCCGACACGCTCGCCAAGGTGGCCGGCCTCGAGGTGATCGGCCGCCCCGCCGCACATCGCCGCGGCGTATCGAGGCCCCTGGCAATTGCCGGCGCCGCGGCGCTGATCGTGGCGGCGGCGATCGCCATGTACGCGCTGCTCTGGCGGGACCACCCTTCGCCGTCTCCCGGACCGCTCGGCGAGTTCTCGATCGATCGTCCGACGGCGCAGCAGCTGATTCCACTCGGTGCGGCGCAGACGTGGATGCTCGAAGGCAGGTTTGGCTCGGGGTTCGCGGAGGAGCGGGCCGTGCCGCGAATCGAGGTGGAAGTGTTCAAGCTGCCGGAGCGCCGGGAGATCGCGCAGGACGGCCGCGTGCGGCTGTCCACGGAGACCGGGTTCTGGCGGTTCGAGTCGGCACGGTTCGACGGCGCCGGTCCTTACGAAGTGATCGTGACCGTCAGCCTGGGCAACCGCAGCGACTTCAAGTCGGTAAAAGTCGAGTGCCTTCCCAAGAGCGACGCGTTCCGGCGCACCATCGACGCCGAACGGCAGCGGCGCGGTGTGCCCCGCATTGCCGTTGGCGTCGAACCGTCCACGGGTGGCGCGGGTGGTCGCGCAGGCGCGGTGCTGCCG
>JBOGIX010000265.1:0-6869 GCA_050744685.1 Vicinamibacterales bacterium
AGCTCCTCGACCTTGGCGAGCACGCGGGCGCGCGTCGCCGGACTGATGTCGTCGTGGTTGTTCAGCACCTTCGAGACCGTGGTGATCGACACCCCCAGCTCGCCGGCAATCCGCTTCATGGTGGTTGGAGCCATCAGTTGACCCTGCTCGAACGCGTGAATTGTATCCGCACTCCGCTTTCGCGGTTCGCGGTACGCTGTCCGCTCCTCCCCTCCTCCCCTTCTCCTTCTATGCTCTTGGTCTTGGCGCTACTCCGCCCCCCGCGGGCGGCGCTTCAGAATTTCGGCGGCCTCGGGCTTGGCGACGTAGAACGGATCGAGGGGATAGCAGCCCGACACCATGCCCAGCCGCGGGCCCGTGGTGCAGTCGCTGAACGTGCGGCAGACCGACTTGCGGCGAAGCGGCATGCCGCTCAACACGTCTGCCGGCAGGTCGGGATAAGAGAGCACCATGCGTCCCAGGCCGACGAAGTCGGTCATGTTCGCGGCGACCGCATGCTGCGCCACGTGCGGCAGCCATTCCTGCAGGTAGCTGTAAGCCGATCCGACGAACACGAGATTGGGAAAGCGCTCCTTGAGGCGTGCGGTCGCCTGGACCTGTCTCGCGACGCCGTGCAACGGATCTTCCGGCGGCAGGTATCCGTCGAGCGGCGGGAAGGCCGCGGGACGCTGCATGTGCGGGTTGTAGTACGGGCTGCCGGCCGTGATGCAGATCCAGCGGACCTGCATCCGCTCGAGCGCGCCCAGCACATCGGTCGCATCGTCCAGGACCGCCTCCGCGCCGGGCGGCGTCAGGCCGAAGCCATGATCGACGCTGGCCGCCGCAGGATCGGGCTCGCCGACGCCATCCTCCCGCTTGCGGAACGGGATCATGTCGAAGGCCGACAGCCGTACGCCGATGATCAGGCCGGGCACGCAGGCGCGGATCGCGTCGATCGCGTTGCGCATGAACCGCATCCGGTTCTCGAGCGAGCCGCCGTAGCGCCCGGGGCGCGAACGCGCGCCGAGGAGCTCGTGCCCGAGATAGCCGTGGCACGCCTTGACGTCGACGAACTGGTAGCCGGCATCGCGCGCCAGGCGCGCCGCCGCCACGAAATCGTCGATCAGCCTGTCCAGCTCCTCGTCTGTCAGGACGGGCACGCCGGTGGGCACGCGCCGATCGAGGACCGCGTGCGGCACGGCCGCAAGCGGCTCCGGTCGATCGAACACGGTCGGCCTCGACCAGCGGCCGGAATGCGTCAGCTGGAGCCCGATGAAGAGATCGCTGTCGGCGTTCGCGCCGAAGCGCTCGCGGTGCGCGGCGACGAGCGCCTCCCGAAGCGCGGCGATCGACGGCTGATTCGCCGGCGTCATCAGCAGCTGATTCGGGTTGGCGCGGCCGTCCTGCCTGACCGCGACCGCCTCGCCGCCCCACATGAACTTCGCGCCGCCGGCGCCGAAGTGCTGCCACCGCCGGATGGTCAGCTCGGACGGTCTGCCGTCGATCGTGCCGTCCCACCCCTCCATCGGCAGCACGCAGAACCGGTTGCCGATGCGCACGCCGTCCACCTCGAACGGCCGGGCCAGCGGGGAATCGGCCGGCGGCAGCAGTGCGTCGTCGAACTCGAGCGGGATGCCGGAGCGCGTGAGGTGCTCGCGGAACTTTGCCGCCGTCTTCAGGGCGGCGATGCGCGGAAACGTCACTGCTCTGTCCTCGTCGTCAGCTTCCAGCTCCCAGCTTCCCGCTTCCAGCTTCCAGCTTCCAGCTTCCCGCTTCGAAGCCGGAAGCCACGCACTTATTCAGCTGACGGTGGCTTCCGCCTTCCGCCTTCGCGCGAAGCGCTTCGGCGGACCGCCGTAGCCTTGGCGGAGGCTGGTCAGGCGGAAGATCTCCGGAAATTCTTCCGGCTGAAGCCGGAAGCCACAATTTATTCACACACGCTGTGAAGCCCGAAGCTACGGTGCACGTTCATCAACGCAATGCCGCCCAGACCGCGCCCTCGGGATAGCGGTGCAGCAGGCGCGACTCCGGTTTGATCGTGATGCTGTACCCGGGGCGCATTGGCGCCATGTAGCGCGCGCCGCGGATCACCACCGGGTCCTCGAAATGCTCGTGCAGATGATCCACGAACTCCGTCACGCGCCCGTCCATGGTCCCCGACACGGCGATGAAGTCGAACATCGACAGGTGCTGCACGTATTCGCAGAGCCCCACGCCGCCCGCGTGCGGACAGATCGGCACGCCGAACTTCGCCGCCATCAGGATGACCGCAAGGTTCTCGTTGACGCCGCCGAGCCGGCAGCTGTCGATCTGGCAGAAATCGATCGCCCTGGCCTGCAGCAGCTGCTTGAAGACGATCCGGTTCGCGCAGTGTTCGCCCGTGGCCACGCCGATGCCGGCCGGCCGCACCCCTCTCGCGACGGCGGCGTGCCCGAGCACATCATCCGGGCTCGTCGGCTCCTCGATCCACCAGGGACGATACTTCGCGAGCGCGTTGACGCGCTCGATGGCTTCGTTCACGTCCCACTGCTGGTTCGCGTCGATCATCAACGTGCGGTCGGGACCGATCGCCTCGCGCACCAGCCGCACGCGGCGGTCGTCGTCTTCGGGCGATGCGCCGACCTTGACCTTGAAATGCGTCCAGCCCTCGTCCAGCGCTTCCCGCACCAGACCGCGAATGCCCTCGTCCGAGTAGCCCATCCAGCCCGCCGAGGTCGTATAGGCAGGGTAGCCGCGCGCCAGCAGCTCCGCCTCCCGCCCACCCTTGGCCGCCGCCTGACGTTCCAGGATGTCCAGCGCCTCGTCCGGCGTGAGCGCATCGGTGATGTAGCGGAAGTCGATGGCCGCCACGATCTGCCGCGGCGTCATGTCGGCCAGCAGCTTCCACAGCGGCTTG
This sequence comes from Vicinamibacterales bacterium, assembly GCA_050744685.1. Classification (GTDB taxonomy): domain Bacteria; phylum Acidobacteriota; class Vicinamibacteria; order Vicinamibacterales; family 2-12-FULL-66-21; genus JACCXG01. Next base: position 2,876 of record JBOGIX010000265.1, read on the forward strand.
CCTTCAGCCTTCGCGTAGAGATCCCAGACGGCATTCACGATCGCGGCGAGCGCGAGGTGAATCACGCCCTTCTCTGGACCGAGCCACCGCAGCTGCGATTCCGACGCCAGCCGCCTCCAGAACCCGGCGAGGTCCGCGACGATGCCGTCGAGCCGCGATCCGACGACGAGATGACGCATGGCCTCGATCGCGGCCACGCACACCTCGTTGCCGCGGCCGATCGTGAACGTCAGGCCATGGCCCTCGATCGGACCATTCGTCCGGAGGATGACGTAGGCCGCCGAATAGTCGGGATCCGTGTGCATCGAATCGGTGCCGGCGCCCGACCGCGAAGTCGGAAACCGCAGATCGATGGCTTGAAGACTGGTGATGACGAGGCTCATGCGGGTGTATCTGCCTTGGTGCGCCTTCTGCTTTTGCTCGAGACCTTCTGCGTCTTGGTCTGCTTTTCTTGATGCGCGTGGGGCCCCACCCCCACGCGCTTGACGCGCTTCGCGCGACGGCCTTTGGCCTTGCCGCCGCACAGTGCGCGGCGGCCCTCCTGACTCCTGACTACCCCCTCGTCCCCGATCTCCATCGATCGAGCGCCACGGCGAGCACGATGATCACGCCGGTGACGATCTGCTGGACCCAGTTGGGAAGGCCGTACTGCGAACAGCCGATGCCGATCACGGCCATGATCCCGGCGCCGCAGACGGTGCCGATGACCGTGCCTTTGCCGCCGAGCAGGCTGCCGCCGCCGATGATCACCGCGGCGATGATGTCGAGCTCGAGGCCCACCGCCACGGTCGGATCCCCGACCGCCAGCAGCGAGAACTGCAGCACGCCCGCGAGACCGGCAAACGCCGCGGACAGGATGTACACCTGGAGTTTGCGCCGATCGATCCGCACGCCGCACAGGCGCGCGGTGCGCTCGTTGGAGCCGATGGCGAACAGATGGCGGCCGAAACGCGTGTAGCCGAGCACCCCCGCGACCAGGAACGCGAGCAGCACTGTCACCCAGATCCCCAGCGGCAGCCCCAGCGTGTGTCCGTCGCGCGCGGTCCGCAGCAGATCGTTGATCCATGTGATCGGCGCTTCGATGCGCCGCTCGTCCGCGAGTCCCTTGGCCGCTCCACGGATCAGCAGCATCGTCCCCAGCGTGACGATGAAAGGGACAACGTGGAGGCGGGTGATGAGGAGCCCGTTGCCGGCGCCGCAGAGCGCGGTGACGGCGATCGCGCCGAGCACGGCGAGCACCGGCGAGTAGCCGTCGCCGAGCAGCAGCGCCACGACCACCGTCGCCAGCGACACGATCGATCCCACCGACAGGTCGATGCCGCCGGAGATGATCACCATCGTCATGCCGAGCGCCGCCACGCAGACGATGACCGTCTGGCGCGCCATCAGCTCGAGGTTCGCCGCGCGAAAGAACTGCGGGCCGATGAGCAGGCCGAAGACGAGGGCCACCAGCGCGAGGCCGAGCAGCACCCCGCTGTCGCCGCGCATCCGCAGCGCACCCTTCAGACGGCTTGCGCGCCGGACGCTTCCATCAGCAGTGAGTGTTCCGTCCATTCGTTTGTCGGTCGCACCGGTCCAAGGCGGCCGCGGCACATCACGGCCACACGATCACAGAGCCCGAGCAGCTCGGGCAGGTAGCTGCTCACCATCAGCACGGCGCGCGGGCGCGCGGCGTCGCCGCGATTCGAGGCGAGCTCGTCGAGCAGGGCGTAGATCTGCGCCTTGCTGCCCACGTCGATCCCGCGCGTCGGCTCATCGAGCACGAGCAGGTCGACGTCGTGGTGCAGCAGGCGCGCGAGCGCCACCTTCTGCTGATTGCCTCCCGAGAGCTCACCCACCGCCTGGCGCGGGCTGGCGCTGCGAATGCTGAAGCGCTCGATCCATCGCTTCGCGGCCTTGATCTGCCGCGACGGAAGCACCAGGAAGGCCGGACCGAGATCGGTAAGGCGCGACATCGTCAGGTTGTCGGCGATGCTCAACCCGGCGGCAAGCCCCTCCGCCGCGCGGTTCTCGCTCAGCATACCTACGCCCTGGTCCCATCGCGCCGTGGGCGAGGCGGGCCCCGAATAAAACCCGACGCGGATGCGTCCGCTGCGCACGCTTTCGAGCCCGAAGATCGTGCGCAGGAGACGGGTGCGTCCCGCGCCGAGCAGCCCGGCGATACCGAGAATCTCGCCGCGATGAACCGACAAGGTGGCGTGCCCGGGCTCGAGATCCGTCAGCTCCAGCAGCACCTCGCCGACCTGGCGCGGGCTGTGCGGATACAGATCGTCGACCTGGCGCCCGATCATCAGGTGCACGATGGCCTCCGCGCTCATCCCGGCAGTCGGACCACCGCCGGCATTGCGGCCGTCCCGCAGCACCACAATGCGATCGGACACCTCCTTCACCTCTTCGATGAAGTGCGAGATGTACACGATCGCCATGCCCTGCGTCTTCAGGTGCCGGATGAGCCCGAACAGCCTGACGACGTCATCATGCGACAGGCTGCTGGTCGGTTCGTCGAGGACGATCACGCGCGATCCGCTGGCCAGGGCGCGCGCCACCTCGACGAGCTGCTGCGCCGCCGGCGACAGGTCCGAGACGAAAGCCTCCGGGCGAATCTCTGCGTGGCCGAGCTGCGCCAGGGCCGCCTGCGCGCGATCGCGTATCTCGCCCCAGCCGACGATGCCGAACCGCGCGGGCTCGAGACCGAGCGCGATGTTCTCCATCACGGAGAGATGGGGCGCCAGCGAGAGCTCCTGATGGATCATCGCCACGCCGGCGGCGCGGGCGTCGATCGGCTCGCGCGGCGCGTAGGAGTGCCCGTCGAGCCGCATCGTGCCGGCGTCGGGACGGATCGCGCCCGACAGGATCCCCATCAATGTGCTCTTGCCGGCGCCGTTCTGGCCGACGAGCGCGCAGACTTCTCCACCAGCGACGGCGAAGTCGACGCCGTCGACCGCCACGGTGGCGCCGAACGCCTTCCTCGCGCCGCGCATCTCGAAGCGCGGCGGTGTGCTCGTTACTTCAGCCACTTCGACAGGTCGGGCGTGAGCAGTTCCTTCATCTCCGGAGTGTTCATGTTCTCCTTTGTCGCGAGGTGGACGCCGGTGTCGATCCGCTTCTCCACCTTCTCGCCCTTGATATGCGACACCAGCGTCTTGATGGCCAGGTACCCCATCTTGACCGGATCCTGGATGACGAGCGCGTCGATGTCGCCGTTGCTCAACCCCTTGACCAGGTTGTCGGAGGCGTCGAACCCGACGAACTTCACCTTGCCCGCCCAGCCGTGATCCTGCAGCACGCGCATGACGGCGAACGTGGACGACTCGTTGACGCAGAAGATCGCATCGACCCCGAGGCTGCCGTCCGGGTTGCCGTAGCGGCTGAGGAGCGCTTCGCCGCGCTTGTAGGCGCCTTCGACGTCGGCGCCGACGTACTGGTTGGAGCTCAGGATCTCGATGCCTTTGTGCGCCGCGAGTGCTTCGAGGAACCCTTCCTCACGCTGCGACGTGCTGTCGTGCCCCTCGGCGTAGCGCAGCAGGATCACTTTGCCCTTGCCGCCGAGCCGCTTGGCGACGTGCTCGCCCGCGAGGCGGCCGCCCTGGCGATTGTCGGTCGCCACGAAGCTCACGTAGTCGGCCCCCTTCAGCCCCGAGTCGAAGATGACTACCGGGATGTTCTGTCGCTGCGCATCAGCGACCGGCAGCGCGAGCGCGGACTCGTCGAGCGGCGCCAGCGCGATGCCCGACACGCCGCGCGTGATGAACCCTTCGACCTCGGAGATCTGCGACGCCCGGTCGTCTTCGCGCAGCGGACCGCGCCAGATCACGGTGACGCCGAGCTCCTGCGCCGCCTTCTCGCCGCCAGCATGAATGCTCTGCCAGAAATTATGCGTCGTCCCCTTCGGGATCATCGCAATCGTCAGCTTCCCCGCCTCGTCCGATGCCCCACGGCACGCGCTCAGCGACACCGCCGCGAGCGCAAGGCCGATCACCAGTCGTTTCATCAG
>JBOGIX010000266.1:0-2925 GCA_050744685.1 Vicinamibacterales bacterium
GCCGCGCTCGGCGCTGCCCGGGCGGATCGCGAGCGCATCCGGACGGACCTGTCCTTCGCGCAGACCGAGTTGACGCGCGCGCAGCAACTCGTCAAGGAGCGGGTGATCGCCCCGCGCGAGCTCGAACAGACCGAGCGCCAGGTCGAAACGCTCGAGCGGTCGCTGCAATCGGCCGAGTTCGCCATCCGCGGTGCAGAGCACCAGCTCGAACAGGCCCGTGCCGGGCTGCTGCAGTCGCGCGGCGGCCGCGCCGGCACACGCATTCCGCTCTTTTCACCCGTCGACGGCGTGATCCTGCGCCGATTGCAGGAGAGCGAGGCCGTGGTGCCGACCGGCCAGCCGCTCATGGAAATTGGCGATCTTGCCGACCTGGAGATCGTGTCCGATCTTCTGTCGAGTGCCGCGGTTCCGGTGTCGCCGGGCGATCCGGTGTACATCGAACAATGGGGCGGCGGCCACCCCCTGAATGGAAAGGTCGAGCGGATCGAACCCTCCGGCTTCACGAAGATCTCTGCCCTCGGTGTCGAGGAACAACGGGTGAACGTCGTCATCGACTTCACCGATCCGCGCGAGCAATGGCGATCGGTCGGCGACGGCTATCGCGTCGAGGTCCGCATCATCGTCTGGCGCGGGAACGATGTGGTCAAGGTGCCGACGAGCAGCCTGTTTCGCCACGAGACGAAATGGGCCGTCTACCGGGTTGACGGCGGCACCGCATACCTGCAGGTGATCGAGGTGGGACAGCGGAACGGTCTCGAAGCGGAAGTCCTGAACGGGCTCAGCGCCGGCGACCGCATCATCGTCTATCCGAGCGAGGCGATCGGCGACGGCGTCAACGTGACTCCGCGCGGCTAACTAGTTCCGAGCGGCTTCTCCCCTCGGACCCGTTAGACAGCTCGCCCCGCAGCGCCTACAAAATTCTCGTAGCAAGCCGCATAATGGGCTACCTGACCGTGCGCGCCGCGAGCTCGACGTAGCCGTCGCTGATCGTCTCGTCAGGGCTCGCGCCGAGTACCGCGAGCAGCTCGGTGATGATGGCCGCCTTGTCGCGCGCGTCGCGTTGCGACCAGGTCCGTGACTTGAGCTCGAGGAAGTAACCCTCCGCAGCCGGCGAGATGAGGCGATCGAGGTGCACGTAGAACTCGACGCCGCGATACGCCACGAGCCAGCGCCGCCGCTCCTTGTCGACGATGTGCTCGGCCGAGGGGCGGAAATACTCGCGATAGAAGCGGGCGGAATGGGCGGCCGGTGCGTAATAGCGCGACCGCGACAGGAGCACCGCGCCGAAGCGATCCTCGCGGGTGCGGCCGGTGAGCGTCAGCCGCGAACGTTCGCCGGTGACGGTGCCAGACTCGTCCAGAAAATCGTCGTCGCGATAACGCAGCCGGCCCTGGTCCGGGTCGTCGAACGACCAGTAGATGTCGTGCTGGCGGTAGCGGCTCGATCGAATCACCGTGAGCTCATCGCCGGCCAGCGCCGCCAGCACCGGGTCGGCCGACGCGAGACGCGCCTTGACCTGTACTTCGAAGCTCTCCTGTTCGACGGCGCCGCCGACGGCGACGAGCTTCTGCAGCACGCTCACTTCGCGGCTGCCGAGAAACGCGTCGATGCGCGTGGCGCGCCCGCGTGCCTCGCGCGCCAGGGCTGCTTCGTCGAGCGTGATCAGCGCGCGATCACGCATCAGCCATCGCCCGTCGCACATCACATCGACGACGTCCGCCGACTTCGCCGCGTAGACGATGCGTGCATAGACGGCGGCGGCGTCGCGGCCGAACGCGGGCACGTTGTGCAATCGATCGAGGTCCACGACGATCAGGTCCGCGCGCTTGCCGGGCTGCAGCGATCCGGTGAGGTGGTCCAGGTGCAGGGCGGCTGCGCCGATGCGCGTGGCCATCGCCAGCGCGTCGCGTGCAGGCACGGCCGTCGGGTCGCCGCCGATCCCCTTGGCAAGCAGCGCGGCAAGCCTGGTCTCCTCGAACATGTCGAGATCGTTGTTCGACGCCGCGCCGTCCGTGCCGATGCCGACGTTGACGCCGACCTCCCGCATGCGGGCGACCGGGGCGACACCGGCGCCCAGCTTGAGATTGCTCGAGGGATTGTGGGCGACACCGGCGCCGTAGTTCTTGAGGGCGCGGATCTCTCCCTCGTCCACGTGAACGCAGTGCGCAGCGAGCACCTTCGCGTCGAACAGCCCGTGCTTCCTGATCCACGGCACACCCGGCATGCCGTTGTCCTTGCGCGACTGCTCGACCTCGAGCAGGGTTTCCGAGAGATGGATGTGGAGCGGCACGTCGAACTCCGTGGCCAGCTCGGCGCACTCGCGCAGGATCGCGGCCGTGCAGGTATACGGCGCGTGAGGCGCGGGGCCGGGGACTATGAGATGGTGCCCCTTCCACTGCTCGATGAAGCTTCTCGCGCGGGCCAGGCCTTCCTCGTAGCTGGCCGCGTCGGGCGCGGGGAAGCGCAGCACCGTCTGCCCGCAGAACGCGCGCATGCCGGCCTGCGCCGTTGCCTGCGCCACCGCCTCCTCGAAGTAGTACATATCGGCGAAGCAGGTGATGCCCGACCGGATCATCTCCGCGCAGGCGAGTTGCGTGCCGAGCTTCACGAATTCAGGGCTGACGAACTCGCGTTCCACCGGCATCATGTAGCCCATCAGCCACACGTCGAGCCGCAGGTCGTCGGCGAGGCCGCGCAGCAGCGACATGGGCGCGTGCGTGTGCGCGTTGACCAGCCCGGGCATGACCACGCGTCCGCGACAGTCGATGGTCTCGGCCGCAGACCAGCTCAGCGCATCGGGACCGACGGCAACGATCGAGTCTCCCGCCACCGCGACGCCGCTCGAGGCATGGATGGTGAACGCCTCGTCCATGGTGAGAACCGTGGCGTTGCTGAAAAGAAGGTCGCAGGAGGGCATAGGGAGAG
>JBOGIX010000267.1:0-4540 GCA_050744685.1 Vicinamibacterales bacterium
GCGGCGCCCGCCGCAGATCGGTGTTCGGCGGCAGCTCCTTGGAGGGTACGTTGACCGGATGGTCGAGCGCTTCCTGAATCAGCGTCAGCGCCAGAGGCACGTCGCCCTGCGCGAGCCGCACTGACGCCAGGCCGGGCTGCGGATCCCAGCCCGCCTCCTGTGCCGCGACGAAGGCCGCTTCCGCGCCCGCGAGATCGCCCCTCCGGAACCGGATGCGACCCAGCTCGGTCAGCGGCCAACCGAACTCGCGCCGGAGATACGGGCGCAGCTCGTCGCATGCGGCAAGGGCTTCGCGCTCCGCTTCCCCGCACGCGCCGCGCAACCGGAGAATCTCCGCGCGATGGAGGCGACACCGGCCGTGGATGCTGCCCACCGGCTGCCCCTGCCGCCAGCGCTCCATGGCTTGCGTCCATTGCTCAGCAAGGTCGTACTGCGCGATCGCCTGGAAGGCGCAGACAACCTCGCAGTACACGACCCCGGTAGACAGCGGATCGATCTCCCCGGAGACTGCGGCGACGGCGGCTTCGTTGAGCAGATCGATGCCCGACGGCACATCGCCTTGCAGAATGAGGCTCCGGGCGTGCGCGACGCGCCCGAGCGCGGCCGCCGTGGGCTCGTGAATCGTCCCGACCTCAATCGCTCGGCGAGCCCACTGGCGCGCGCGCTCGAAGTCGCCGGATAGCAGCCGCTCGTAGCTCCGTACCACCGCGAGCCACGCATGCACGGGCGTGTCGGTCTGCCCATCCAGTAGCCGTTCGGCGCGCGCCGCCCACCCTCGTATGGGCGCGAGCAGGGCGGTGTCGAACAGGAGATGCAGGGCGACGCGCGTGGCGGCGCCCGCCGCCACGAGATGGTTCCCGCTCCGCACCGCCTCGGTGTGGAGGCGCTCCCATGCGTCGATCGTGACGTCGACGTGACCAGCGGCGTACGCGGACGTCGCGAGCAGCTCGAGGTCCGGTCCGCTCAGGCCCGTCGCGGCGTCGGCGCGCGCGAGCAGGTCGTACGCCAGGCGCCAATCGCCGCGGTCGGCGGCGTCGCGAGCGCGATCCGGAGGCGTGATGTCGGCAAACTCGGACATATGGTGACATCGGCGAACCGCCGCACGATGTTACGGGAGACGTTCCCACCGTAACACGCCTTGTTACGCCTTCGAAATCGAAACCGTCCGATCACAAGGAGGGACCGTGAACATGACCCGCGCGATCGCCGCCCGTTGTGCGACCGCTATTCTGGCCCTGGCCGTCACCGCAGCCGCATTCGCACAGGACCCGCACGTCCTCGTGCCGGCGGACAAGATCAAGTGGGGCCCGGCGCCTCCCGCGCTGCCTCCCGGAGCACAGATCAGCGTGCTCGAAGGCGATCCCGGCCAAAGGGGCGCCGTCACGCTTCGGCTGCGGTTTCCGGCAAACTACACCATCCCGCCTCACTGGCACAGCATGACGGAACGCGTCACGGTGCTGACCGGCACGCTTCAGGTTGGGATGGGCGGCACGCTCGATCGTCAACGGAGCCAGGCGCTGCAGGCTGGCGGGTTCGTGGCGTTGCCGGCGAAGATGCACCACTACGCGTGGACCGCGACGCCGACCGTCGTTCAGATCAATCTGGAAGGACCGTTCGACATCTTTTACGTGAACCCGACCGATGACCCCCAGCGGAAGAAAACGGGACGTTGATTACTGGTCGTGCAGCATGCACAGGAGGTAGAGGATGCAACGCGCACCCGTGAACGGTATCGAACTGGAATACGAGGTAATGGGCGCCGGCGAACCGGTGCTGATGATCAGCCCTGTTCTCGCGGACGGCTTTCAGCCGCTCGTCAGCGAGCGAGCGCTGACGGATCGTTGTCAGCTCATCACGTATCACAAGCGGGGGTGGGTCGGCAGCACGCGCACGCCGCCGCCGGTGACGATTGCCGATCATGCGGCGGACGCCGCCGCGCTCCTCGAGTATCTGAAGATCGGCCGCGCGCATGTCGCCGGCCATTCGAGCGGCGCCGCGGTCGCCGTGCAACTGGCGCTCGATCATCCGCATCGTGTGCAGACTCTGGCGCTGCTGGAATTGTCGCTGCTCTCGATTCCAGCCGCGGCGGGTTTGCTCGAGAAAGCCGGACCGGCGTTCAAGGACTACGCCGAGGGTCGGCGGGACGCTGCGCTGGCGACGTTCCTGAGCTCGGTGAGCGGCCTCGCGTGGGACGCATGTCGCGCGCTGCTCGACCAACGTATTCCCGGCGCCGTGGCGCAAACGATCGCGGACGCCGACACGTTCTTCGGCGTCGAGCTGCCGGCGCTCAGCGCGTGGACATTCGGCGCCGAGCAGGCAGCCCGCGTATCGCAGCCGGTGCTGTCGGTCGTGGGCGGCGAGACGCAGCCGCTGTGGGTCGAAGTGGCCGATCGCCTGCGGTCCTGGTTCGGGCAGGTCGAGGAGTGCACCATCGACGGCGTCGGCCACCTGCTGCACATCCAGCGAAGCGCGCCCGTGGCGAGCTGTCTCGGGGCGTTCTTTGCGCGTCATGCGCTGGCGGCTCGAAGCACGTCGCAGGTCGTGGCCCAGGCGCGGGTGTGAATCGAAAAACGACTGGAATCGGAGGCGTCCATCTCAGACGCGCCGCACTCCGCGCGTCCGACCGGATCTCTGCGTCGTCGTCCCCGTGTCGACGCAACACACGCGTCGCGGCTTCTTCTGGCACCTCCGCCGTTACGCACCAGCGAGCAGATCGATCCACCACTGGGGCAACCGCGCCAGCACAAGGGATTCGACGACCTTGTCGGTGCCGGAGACCACGGATGCACCTACGAGCAGGAGCACGGCCCCGAACACTGGCCGTCCTCTCTCACCCGCTTGCAGAAGGTGCAGTCGTTGACCGATCACTGCGCGCGACGCGTACCCGGCAGTGAGCAGCAATGTCGCTGACCCCAGCCCGAACGCGGACATGATCGCTGCCGCGTGTGCGAGCGTCTCGCTCCGTGTGGCCAGGCCCAACGCTGCACCGAGTGTCGGTCCGACGCAGGGGCTCCAGACTCCCCCCAGCAGAGCGCCGACGAAGAACTGAGGGCCAATTCCCCTATCGGTACGAGGCGAAAGCCTCGCGGTCGCAGACGCGAGCGGTGACAGCCATCGGCCCACTCGATCCTGTAGCCGATGGCTGATCATCAGCACGCCAGCCGCCACCAGCAGCGCCGCCGATATGCTCCGCACGATCGTGTCGCTCAGCCCCAATGCCGTTCCGAGGGAAGCCAGCAACACGCCGACCACAGTGAATGTCGTGACGAAGCCCGCCGCGAGCGCTGTCGGACCGTAGGGGTTGCGGGCCGCGCTCCCCATCACGAGCGGCAGCAGCGGCAGCACGCATGGCGAGAGCGCCGTCAGCAACCCGGCTACGAACGCGAGCGCAAGCGTAACGAGCCCCACCGATCACCGTGCTTCGGACATCGCCATCGTCGCGTGATTGAAGAACTGCGCGATCGACTCGTCATCGCTCTTGTAGCTCAGTCGCGCAACTTCCTTCATGCCTTGATACAGGATGAGCGTGGACTGCTTGTCGACCTTGAGCTCTTTACGGAGCGCCATGTTGGAGTCGTAGTCCACCTTGAAGGCCACGACGTTCTTGTGGGCCCCGTTGAGGTGCGCCTTGACCTTCGGTTCTTGCGCCTTGCAGACCGGGCACCACGGCGCGTGGAAGAACAGAAGGGTGGTCTTCCCCTCCCCCATGGCCGCCTTGACCGCCTCGGCTGTGTATGGCTTGAAGTCATTCACCTGACCCATCTGATCCATGCGCCCAGCCTGACTGGCGCCGATGGTCGCGCCCGCGACCACGGTAATGATGCTGGCCATCGCCAGCGCGAAACGAAACGCACGCGTCATGAAAACTGCCTCCTGTGAGCGGCCATCAGCCGGCGACATCATCCGGTCTGTATATGCCTACCTGCAGACGTCTTCGTTTGATACGAGCGAATGGTTACCAGTGTGAAGCGGTGTAACCTGAAGGCCTTGTGCGACGAAGTACCGATTGTCGGCGTCTCATCGAGGTGTGACACAGAAGCAGGAGGCACAGGCAGCGGGTCTCATGCTCCGCGCCCAACAGGGAGAGGAGGAGGCGTACGCAGAACTGCTCGTCCTCCTGACGGCAGCCACACGGAGCTACGTCCGATCACGCGTTGGGCGGCTGGTGCCCTGGATCGATGATGCTGTACAGGAGACCCTTGTGGCAGTGCATCATGCGCGACACACGTTCGACGGCCGCAGGCCGTTTGCACCGTGGTTTTATGCCATCGCCCGCAATCGTTTCGTGGATGTCCTTCGGCGCGAGCAACGTGTCAGGCAGCATGAACTTTCCGGTGCCGTGTGGCCCGAGTTGCCGAGTGCCGCGGACGCTGGCACCGCTCGAGTCGACATGGAGGCGGTCCAGCAGGCGCTCGCATCGCTGCCGGCTCGCCAGCGCGAGATTGTCGAGGCGATCAAGCTCCGCGATGAGAGTGTCCGCGACATCGCGGCTCGATTGGACATGACGATGACGTCGGTCAAGGTGACCGCGCATCGAGGG
>JBOGIX010000268.1:0-4675 GCA_050744685.1 Vicinamibacterales bacterium
GCTCTGGATCGTCCTGTTCCTGCGTCTGTATCGTCTGCCCGAGGAGCATCCGCGGCTCTCGGCCGAGGAGCGCGAGGACATCCTGCTGCACCGCGGCGACGCCGGTGCCCCGGGCCGTGAGGCGACCCAACTGTCTTACCGCCGCCTGCTGCGCATGCCGCAGACCTGGGGCTACGTGATTCCGAAGAGCTTCACCGACCCCGTGTGGTTCTTCATCACCGACTGGTTCGCGATCTACCTCGTCGCGCGCGGCTTCTCGCTCGAGGAGACGCTCGTCGGCTTCTGGGTGCCGTTTCTGGCGGCCGATCTCGGCAACTTCTTCGGCGGAGGGCTGTCGAGCACGCTTATCCGCCGCGGCTGGCGCGTCGGCGCGGCCCGAAAAGCCATCGGCGTGTTCGGCGCGATCGGCATGACGATGCTGATCCCCGCGGTCTGGACCCAGTCGTTCGCGACGCTGATCGCGTGCTTCGCAGTGGCGACCTTCTCGTATGCGGCGTTCTCGACCGTGATTCTGAATCTGCCGGCCGACATCTACCCGAGCGCATCGGTCGCGAGCGTCAGCGGGTTGGGCGGCTCGGGCGCGGGCATCGGCACGATCGCCGCCATCTACGTGACCGGCTGGGTGAGCGACCATTATTCGTTCGCGCCGATTCTGATCGGCGCCAGCCTGCTGCCGCTCATCGCGCTCGCCGCAATGCTGCTGCTCGTCCGGAACACTCGCGACACGCGCGAGGGAGTGCTGAACGAAATCTGATCACGACCGTTTCCGGGCCGCCAGGCAGGCCGCCGCGGGCCGTTTCCTTGCCGTTCTATCAGGCAGAATTCGCTCCACTACGTGGAATTTGCGGTTGACAGCAGCGGGATGCCGGTGCGAACGTGTGCGGCACGAATCCCGGCGTGCCGTCCGAGCGCGCCGCGCACACGGCGCAGCGTTCCTGCTGCCATCCGAGAGGAGGCCGAGATGGTTAGGGCATGGCTGCCCAGGGGTGTCGTCCTCGTCTGCTTCTCCTTCTCGCTCTGCACGCCCGCGTTGGTTCACGGGCAGGTCACGACCGGGTCGATCTCCGGGACCGTCAAGGACACGTCCGGCAGTGTGCTGCCGGGCGCCACGGTGGTTGCGACCAACATCGACACGAACTTCTCGCGCTCCGAGATCACCAACGAGCGGGGGGAGTATTCGCTGCTGTTGCTGCCGGTCGGCACGTACCGGATCGAGGCCGAGTTGTCCGGCTTCCGCCGCTTCGTTCAGACCGGCATCGTCATCGAGCTGAGCCGCGCGGCGCGGGTGGATCCCGTGCTCGCGGTGGGTGGGACGACCGAGAACGTCGAGGTGGTGGCCGACGCGCCGCTGGTCGACACCAGCCACGTGGCGCTCGGCCGCACAGTCAACCAGACCGAGATCCTCAACCTGCCGATTGTGGACCGCGACGTCTATGCGCTGCTCGATCTGACGGCGGGCATCGACTCGTCCACGACGAGCAACGCCTTCGGCATCCCCGGGCAGGAGACGCTGGTCAACGGATCGGCCAATACTGGCGCCGGTTCGGTCAACTACAGCCTGGACGGCGGCGCCAATATGAGCGGCCTGCGGCAGACCGGCAACATCGTGCCCAACCCGGATGCCGTGCAGGAATTCCGCGTACAGACCAACAGCTACTCGGCCGAACACGGGCGATTCGGCGGGGCGGTGGTCGACGTCATCACGAAGTCGGGCTCCAACAGCCTGAGCGGATCGCTCTTCGACTTCTTTCGCGACGACAGCATGAACGCCGATCGCTGGACCGTCGGCGAGTCGAGCCTCCGGAAGGACCTGTTCGAGCGGAACAACGTCGGCGGCACGGTGGGCGGCCCCATCTTCCATGACCGGACGTTCTTCTTCGCGAGCTACAACGGCATCCGCCAGACGACGTCCGCCTACGAGGCGAGCGCGACCGTGCCGACGCCGCTCGAGCGCCAGGGCGATTTTTCACAGAGCTTCGACGGCGGCCGGCTGGCGGTCATCACCGATCCGCTCACCGGCAGGCCGTTCCCGGGTAACCGAATCCCGTCGAACCGCTTCGACCCGGTCGCGGTGCGCATTATGGACGAGTGGATTCCACTCCCGAATCTGCCGGGCAGGGGCTACGAGGTGGAGGCGCCGATTCCCCTCAACCGCGACGAGTTCAGCCTCAAGATCGATCACAACCTGGCGAAAACGCACCGGTTGACCGGGAGCTATTTCCTCGCCACGGGTTCGGACCATGACCCGCTGAACGGCAACCTGCTCTGGACGGATCGCCTCTTCGAATGGGACCAGCACAACGTGAACCTCTCCGACACCTGGACGATGGGCTCGTCGATGGTCAACGAGCTGCACTTCACCTTCGTTCACAATGTCGGCGGACGGGTGAATACACCCCAGGTCTCGATTGCCGATTACGGCTCCGCATTCGTGATGCAGGGCGCCCCCGCGCTGCCGCTCATCGACGTCTCCGGCTATTTTCAGTTCGACACGCCGATTGCCGGGACGCGCGCCGGCGGCAATACCTATCAGCTTCGCGACGTGTTGACGCTCGACAAGGGCAAGCACTCCTTCCGGTTCGGCGGGACCTTCCTTCGCGAGTCGATGGCCCACTTCACGACGCTCGACAACTACGGCGAGTTCCAGTTCGAAGGCGACGTCACTGGCGACGGCTTCGCTGACTTCCTGCTCGGGGTGCCCGACCGGATCGACCAGGACGCGCCGATCGACAAGTTCGACAACGGCACCTACCTTTCCGCGTTCTTCCAGGACGACTATCGGCTGCTGTCCAACCTGACGCTGAACCTCGGGGTGCGGTACGATCTCCAGTTCCCGCTGTCCGACCCGCAGAACCGGAAGCTCACGTATGTGCCCGGACAGCATTCGGCGGTGGTGCCAGGCGCGCTTCCAGGCATGCTCTTTCCGGGCGACACGGGCCCGGACGGCACGATCCCGAACACGATCGCCAGCACGGACTACAACAACATTGGTCCGCGGCTCGGGTTCGCCTGGGACGTCGCCGGCGACGGCAAGACGGCGGTGCGCGGCGCCTTCGGCATCTTCTACGGGACGATTGGCGGCAACCAATGGAACGCCACCGCCGACAACCAGCCATTCGCCATCCGCCAGGACTGGCGCTCGGGCACGCTGTCGAATCCTTATCTCGAGTTCGACGAGCCGCCGTTCCCGTACGTGTACGATCCGCAGAACATCAGATTCATCCTGCCGGCGAGTGTTGCCGGCATCGCGCTCGACTACGACATCCCCTACACCTACCAGTTCAACGCCGCCGTGCAGCGTCAGCTCACGTCGGACCTGAGCGCCACCATCGCTTACGTCGGCGCGCGCGGCCGCAACCTGCCATTCAACCGCGAGCTGAACTACCCCGTGCCCGGGCCGGGCAGCGCCAACAACCGCCGGCCGATCCTGCCCGGCACGCTCGGCAGCATCCAGGTGCTCGACACGTTCCTGACCAACGAATACAACGGACTCCAGCTCACGATCGACAAGCGACTGAGCCGTCACTTCCAGGCCAATGCCGCCTACACCTTCGGCAAGAGCCTGGAGGACGCGCCGCTACAGGACGACACCGGCGGCTCCGTACAGAACCAGAACGACATCCTGGCGGATCGCGGACGGACTGAAAACGACCGGCGTCATCAATACAAGATGTCGGTGATCTGGAGGACCGACTACTTCAACGACGCGAATCCGGTGCTGCGCGCGCTGTTGCACGATTGGACCATTTCCGGGATCGTGAAGTTGCGGAGCGGCCGGCCGCTGACGATCACCGCAGGGCGCGACGCCAACGGTGATGGCGTCAACAACGATCGGGCCAACCTGGTCGCCGGCGTGGACCCGACGCTCGATCCGGATCGCAGCCGGAACGAAGTCATCCAGGCGTGGTTCAACACGCAGGCGTTTGCCGAACCGGCGGCCCTGACCAACGGGAGCGCGCCGCGCAACTTCATCGACGGCCCGGGATCCAAGCTGGTCGACATCGGCATCTTCCGTGACTTCGCGCTCGGCGGCGGCCGGAAGCTGCAGATCCGGATGGAAGCCACCAACGCGTTCAACTTCGTGAACCTCGACAACCCGACCACGAACGTGCGGTCGAGCGACTTCGGCTTGATCGACGAAGCCGGGGCAATGCGACGGATCCAGCTCGGCGCGAGGTTCAGCTTCTGAGGCACACGGGGCGATGGACCCGCAGTGCCTCTGATTGTGTCCAGGAGTGTAGACGGCCGCGCGTGGCATGCGCCAAAAGAACTGCCCCTCGCGTGTCACACGAAGGGCGTTGGCAAAGATAGTGGGATCACGGAGTGGGACGGCCGGGTGGCAGCAACGGACACAGGAAGAAGTGATCGCCGGCGTCCTGTGTGCCGTTGCCGTTCAGATCCTCCCACCATCGACCGCCCAGATATCCGGGCTGGCCGGGCCCGAACTCAGTACGTCCGTTGACGAGCAACTGAAACTTGCCGGCCATGGGCAGCGGATCGCGCGCGACGAACGTGTCGTAGTACAGCCCCTGGCTGCTCACATACACAACGCCGGTCGCGGCCGCCCGACCACCTTCGGCGGTCGCCGCAGATGAACCGGCGGCAGTAGGCAACGAGGAGGACGGCGTCGTCGGATGCGATGAGCATGCGGCGCCTATCAGCGGCAGCAGAACCA
>JBOGIX010000269.1:0-3373 GCA_050744685.1 Vicinamibacterales bacterium
GGAACAGCCTTCGCGCCCTCGTGAAGTATCTCGACGACATCAGCAACGAAGACATCGTCGAGCTCAATATCCCGACCGGGATTCCGCTCGTCTACGAACTGGACGAGGCGTTGAAGCCGGTGCGGCATTTCTATCTCGGAGATGCCAAGGCGGCGGAGGAAGCCGCGGCGCGCGTCGCACAGCAGAGCAGCGCCAGGAAATAGCGGATGTACGACGCCGTCATCGCCGGCGGCGGTCTCGCAGGGTTGTGCCTCGCGCGCCAGTTGCAGCGCGAGGCCCCGGATCTCCAGGTGCTGGTCGCGGAGAAGCGTCCGCACCCGGTCCCCGAGGCCGCGTTCAAGGTCGGCGAGTCGACGGTCGAGATCGGCGCGCACTACTTCCAGGCCATCCTCGGGCTCGAGCCGCACCTGCGCGAGCAGCATCTCGAGAAGCTCGGGCTGCGGTACTTCTTTCCGCACGGCGACAACCGCGATCTCGTGCGGCGGGTCGAGCTCGGTCCGCCAGTCTTCCCTCCCGTGCCGTCCTTCCAGGTCGATCGCGGCCGCCTCGAGAACGCCCTGCTGGCGATGCTGCGCGCCGATGGTGTCGAGGTGCTCGACGGCTGCACGGTGAAAGAGATTCGGCTCGACCCCGCCGCAGGGCACGCCCTCGAGCTCGAGTCGGCGGCGGGCCGGCGCGCCGCGCGCGCGCGGTTCCTGGTCGACGCGAGCGGACGTTCGGGCCTGATCCGCCGCAAGCTGGGGCTCACGCGATCGGTCACCCACGGCGCCAATGCGTGCTGGTTCAGGGTCAAGACCCGCGTCCGCGTGGACGACTGGGGCGCCGATCCGCAGTGGCGGGCCCGCGTGCCGAGCGGCCAGCGCTGGTTGAGCACCAATCACCTGATGGGGCGCGGCTACTGGGTCTGGCTGATCCCGCTCGGCTCCGGCAGCACCAGCATCGGCATTGTCGCCGACGGCGACCTGCATCCCTACACGCGACTGAATCGTTTCGATCGCGCGGTGGACTGGCTGCGCGAATACGAACCGCAATGCGCCGCGATCGTCGAGGCGCTCGAGGACGATCTCGAAGATTTCCTCGCGCTTCGCCATTACGCGCACGGCTGCGAGCGCGTGTTCTCGCCCGACGCCTGGGCGCTCGTCGGCGAGGCTGGCGTGTTCACCGATCCTTTCTATTCGCCAGGATCGGACTTCATCGCCATCGGCAACGACTGCGCGGCCGATCTCATCGTCCGCCTCGCCAACGGCGAGGACGTGCGCGCGCGTGCCGACGCCTTCAACACCACGTACCTGCGCCTGTTCGATGCCTTCATCAGGCTCTACGACGGCCAGTACCCGCTCATGGGCAACGCCCAGGTCATGACGACGAAGGCGTCGTGGGACAACGGGTCGTACTGGGCGATCACCGGACTGCTCTACTTCCAGCGGCGATACCGGAGGCCGGAGTTCCTGGCGCGCATCGACCCCCTGATGCGCCGGTTCTTCGTCCTGCACGCGCGCGTGCAGCAGTTCCTGCGGGCGTGGGACGTGGCCGACCGCCGCACCTATTGCGACGCGCACGCGAATGTGGTCCAGGTCGAATACCTGCGTCAGCTCCAGGCGGGTCTCGCCGGCCCTTGCATGGATGACGACGCGCTCATCGCCAGGCTCGAGCGCAACCTGATGCTGCTCGAACGCTTCGCCAGCACCTGGCAGTCCTTCGCGCGCGCGCGCAACCCCGAGCTGCCGGAGTTCGTGCCGGCGCGGGAACCGGTGGACATCAGCGCGCTGACGTTCGGGGGCGCGTGAGCAGATCAACTCCCAACGACCAGCTCCCAACTCCCAACTCCCAACTCCCAAGGCGCGAGGCTCGGGCAACTGGGTGGAAATCGTTCCGACGAGCCATTTTGCGACGACTTTCACCCCGTTGTCTCGACCCACGCGCCTTGGGAGTTGGGAGTTGGAGGTTGGGAGTTGAAGAAGCTACACCCGTGTGATCACCACCGCTGCGTCGTTCCCTCCGAAGCCCAGTGAGGTAGACACGCCGCAGCTGACGCGCGCCTCGCGCGCGGTGTTGGCGACGACATCGACGGGGCAGTCGGGATCAGTGGCCTCGTGATTGATGGTGGGCGGGATGATGCCACGTGCGACGGTCAGCGCGAGCACCGCGGCTTCGAGCCCTCCGGCGGCGCCGAGGCAGTGGCCGATCATCGACTTCGTCGAGGTGACCGGCAGCCGTGTGCACCGCGCGCCGAAGATCGCGGCGAACCCGCGCGCTTCCGCGCGATCGTTCTGCGGGGTGGCGGTGCCGTGGGCGTTCACGTGATCCACCTCGTCGGCGTTGCGCTGCGCGTCGCGGAGCGCCTGCGCGATGATCGCCGTGACCGGCCGTCCGTCGGGCTCCGGCGCCGTCGGGTGGAAGGCTTCGCAGGCAAAGCTGTAGCCGGCCACCTCCGCATGGATCACGGCGCCGCGGCCGCGAGCGCGCGCCAGATCCTCCAGCACCAGGATGGCCGCGCCCTCGCCGATGTTCATGCCGGCGCGGCCGCGATCGAACGGACGGCACGGCTCCGGATCCATCAGCTTCAGCGCGTTGAAGCCGCTGAAGGTGAGGCGCGCGAGCGCATCGGTGCCGCCGGTGAGCACGGCGTCGAGCCGCCCGCTGCGAATGGCATCCGCCGCCTGCCCGATGGCGATCGTGCTCGAGGCGCACGCTGCCGCCACGCACGAGCGCATGCCTTCGAAGCCGAACGCGCCGGCGATGATGTCGACCGGTGCGCTCGGAAAATGGTTCCACGCGTACGATGGCCGCGCGTGCTGGATCCCACGTGCCAGCGCCGTGTGGTGATACTCCTCGTTCCGCAGGAGATCGCTGGTGCCCGCGCCGAGAATCACGCCGACGCGCGAGGAATCGTAGTGGCCCTCGAGCCCCGCCTCGACCACCGCTTCGCGGGCCGCGAGCACGCCGAACTGGTCGCTCCGCGACCATCGCCGCCGTTCGAGCCTGGACAGCTGCGCGGTGACGTCGGCGGTCGCCACTTCCGCCGCCACGCGACTCCGATAGCCTTCGCTGCCGAAGAGCGTGAGCGGCCTGACGGCGCACTCGCCGGCAACGAGGCGGCGCCACGTCTCCTCGCGCGTGGTTCCCAGCGCGGTCACCAGGCCAATGCCGGTAATGGCGACGCGGCGTCTCACGTTTGCGCCTCGAGCAGGTCCGGATCGGCGGCCGGCGCGGCGGTTACCGCCCGGTCGGCGCAGGGCGCCTCGAGCACTCCCCGGTCGGCGCGCGGCGCCTCGAGCAGATCGACGAGCGCTTCGTGCGCGCGGCGCACCGCGCGTGCCTCCGCGTGTTTCCCGGCTGCCGCGATCGCGAGCGGCAGGAATTGCGCCGGCAG
>JBOGIX010000270.1:0-2734 GCA_050744685.1 Vicinamibacterales bacterium
ACGTTGGTGTGCTGATACCAGTATTCCTCGCCGAACAGTCCGCCATACCCGACGATCAGCGTCGGGGTGTAGCCGGACTTGCTCTTCGCGAACATCTGCACGGCGTCCTGGTAGAGGCGCGGCACGGGCAGCGAGTGCTCCACGCCGGTGTGGCCATCGAGGACGTGCGTCATGTTCATGTAGTAGAGCGATCCACCTTCGGGCACGACCATCATCCCGAGCTCGCGCCCGGCCTTGATGATCATCTGCCGCGCATCGCGGCGCTGCTGGTTGTAGCTCTTCACAGAAAATGCGCCGACTGCCTTCTGCCGGCGCAGGTGCGACAGCGCATCATCGTAGCTCTCGACCACGGCCTTGAACGGGGTCTCGGCGCCGTAGAGGATCGTGCCCGTCGAAAAAATCCTGGGCCCGAGCTTCGCGCCGCTGCGGACCAGTTCCGCATTCGTGAAGACGGTCGCCGTGTCGCTCGACGGATCGTGCGCGGTGGTGACGCCGAACGCGAGATTGGCGGCCAGCGGCCAGCTCGACTGCGCAAGCAGCCCCGCGGACTCGCCGCCGAGGTGCGCGTGGACGTCGATCATGCCGGGCATGATCGTCTTGCCCTTCACGTCGACGCGCCGGGCCGATGCCGGGATCTGCACCGCATTCGCCGCGCCGACGGCGACGATGCGATTGCCCTCGACGAGGATGGTGGCGTTCTCGATGACGCCGGGCGTGCCGGTAATCGGGCCCGGTTTCAGGCCGGCCATCGTGATGACACGGGCGCCGACCAGGGCGAGCGAGCCCGCCGGCCTGTCGCTCTTCACGCTGAAACCGATCGGCACACCCTTCGCCTCGGGCTCGTCCTTCAACGTCCGCTGGGCTGCACCTTGTGTTGGCGGCACGAACGCGAATGTGTCCGCGAGATCGCGCGAGAACAGCTCTGGCCCGAGCGACCAGTACAGCCGGCGGCCGTCCGGGGACCAGTGCAGGTAGAACCCCGCATCGCGCGAGACGCGCTGCACGGGATACGCCTGCGAGGTCGGACCGATGTCGACGGGCCGGCCGGTTCGAGGAAACGGCGCAATGTAGGTCTTGAACCGCTCCTCGAACGCGATCCACCTGCCGTCCGGCGAGGGCGCAAACTGGGTGGCGTTCTCGCTGCGCACGTGCTCGATCTCGTCACGCCCCGGCAGCGGAGAATCGCCGGTTGGCAGACCTACGCTCAGCAACGTGAACTTCTCGTTGCGGACCTCGCGCACGTAGACGCGCGTGCCCGTATGATCGAACGCGGGCGCGGTGCCGCTGTCGCGCACGAGCACGGGCTCGCCCCCGGCAGCAGGGACGACGAATATGCCGGTGTCCTCGCCGAAGAAACGGCCACGAATGCGATCCCCGCCGGCGTGCCGGTAGACGATCTTCTGGCCGTCGGGCGAGAACGACGGTTCGACATAGTGCCCGGGGCGCGCGACGATGTCGCGTCCGGCCGCGCCGTCGGGCCGGACCACGCGGACACGACCCATCTCTGAATCGGTCCACGTCGAATACACGATCCACTGCCCGTCCCGCGAGAACGACGGGTAGAACTCGAACGCATCGTCTTTGGTGACGCGGCGCGGCTCTCCGGCAGGCAGGTCCTTGATGTACAACTTGCCGAGCGCGCTGTAGACGACCGCCTTCCCGTCGGGCGACACGCGGACGTCGCGCAGCATCCGGACCTGCATATCATCCGGATGCACTTTCTGCGGGAACCGCAGCGCGTCGTTGAGGGTCTGCTCGACGTGCGCGACGAAGGGCACGGGCGTACTGCTGCCCGAGGTTGCGTCGACTTTCCAGATTTTTCCTTCGCCCCAGATCACGATCGACTTGCCGTCCGGCGTCCAGGCATAGTGCGGATAGAGGCCGTGCACGGCCCACGCCTCCTGGAGATCCTTGTCGACACCGCCGAACAGCTCGCGGTCGCGTCCGCTCTCGAGATCACGCAGGAACAACGCGCTCTTCAACCGCACGCGCCGGATGTAGGCGAGCGTCTTGCCGTCGGGCGAGACCTGCGGCGCCACCGATCCCCCCTGCACGCTCACCGCGCGCCGCTCGCGGCCCGTCGTCAGATCGCGCCGCATGATCGCGTAGATAGTGCCGTTGGGATCCTTGTTGTATTCGAAGGTCGTCCCCGGCGTGACGTCCTTGCTGTAGTAGAGATAGCGGCCGTCTGGCGATATGTCGGGCTCCCCGTTGTCCTTCTGCCAGCCGCTGCGCTCGGTGACCTGCAGGCCGTCGGACAGCGAGCCGGCGTGATACATCCAGATCTCACCGGCGCCGAGCGACCGCTCCTTGACGAAGTGATGACGCGCGTAGATGTACTCGCCATCCGGAGACCACGTCGGGCTGTTGATGAACCAGCGCTTCTCTCGCGAGATCTGCTTCCAGTCGCGGCCCTCGGGGTCGATCGTCCAGATGTTCCACAAGCCGTCGCGATCGCTGGCGAGGGCGATGCGCCTGCCGTCGGGGCTGAAGCGCGGCTGCATGTCGTAGGCGGGCCCGCTCGTCAGCCGCGTGGCGGGAAGCGCGCTGCTGCCGTCGATCGACATGACGTAGAGATCGCCCAGCAGATCGAACACGATCCGCTTGCCGTCGGGGCTCACGTCGACGTTCATCCACGTGCCTTCGGACGTGTCGAGCGCGAGCTTCGTCACCGGCCCGAGATCGGCCGCAACATCCCACTTCTTTTCCGGCTTGTCCGGCGACGCCGCCGCGG
>JBOGIX010000271.1:0-2186 GCA_050744685.1 Vicinamibacterales bacterium
CTCCGCGTCCGGCGCCGAGGACCGTGATGGCGATGCGTTCAGCGGCGGCATCGGACAGCAGCCGTTCCTTCGCGGCGCTGCACTTCCGCCGGAGGGTCTGCCGCTGCATCAGCGAGAGCTTCGACGCGTCGGCGAGCTTGCGCTCGACCAGCATCGCCAGCGCGAGATCGAGGTTGTCGCCGCCGAGCAGCAGGTGCTCGCCGATGGCGACCCGCTCGAAAACGAGCTCCGCCTCGTCCACCTGCGCTTTGATCAGGCTGAAGTCGGTCGTGCCTCCGCCCACGTCGCAGACGAGGATCAGCGCACCGCCATCGAACGCGGCCATCAGTTCGCGGCGATGGCGTGCAATCCAGGCATACAGCGCGGCGAGCGGCTCTTCGAGCAGCACCAGGCGCGAGAATCCGGCGTCCAGGGCAGCCTGCACCGTCAGCTCGCGTGCCTCCTCGTCGAAGGACGCCGGCACCGCGAGGACGATCTCCTGCTGTTCGAGGCGATCGGCGTCCCGGTGTGCATGCTCGTGATTCCATGCGTCGCGCAGATGGGCGAGCAGCCGCGTGGAGGCCGCCACCGGCGAAAGCTTTGAGACATCCGCACTCCCCCACGGAAGGAGGGGGGCCGTCCGATCGACGCGCGTGTTGGAGAGCCACGATTTCGCCGAGGAGATCTGCCGCGCCGGAACCAGTGCGCCCTCGTCCCGCGCAAGAATCCCTGCGACGATCTCGGGCGCCGGATCCCAGGGCAGCCGCACGGCGCCGCTGTCACGTTGCGGCTGATCGGTGAAGCACAGAAAAGACGGAAGGAACGGCCGCTTCGCAATTTCGCCCGCGGTTACCAGCTGTGGAATGTCGTAGACACGCACGGGCCCGCGCGGGCTGGTCCAGGCGAGCGCAGAGTTGGTGGTCCCGAGATCGATGCCGACGACACGACTCGGGCGTGCGTCTGTCAGGGCTCCCGCTCCCGGATGTTGAGCTCGAGCTTCCATTTGCCCGCAGTCGCCCGGGCCGCGCCCGCCTTCTTCGGGCGGTCGCGGGCGACGCACCAGAGCTCCAGGGTGCCGATCTCGGTCACCCGGCTCTCGAGCGTCACCGGCACGACGGCATCGGTCTCCCCATCGACCCGGAGGGTCACTTCGAGTGGGCTCAGCTCCTGGAGATCGTCGCCCCAGTCCTCGATCAGCGATCCTGCGGGATCCGTCTTCCTCACGACCGAGCTGAGGAACCGGAACTCTGCCGGTTCACCGACAATCAGCCCGAACTCTCTATCGACGATCGAGGCGCCCGTGCCCTCCTCCATACCGAATGGCACGACGCACAGCGCTTTCAGCGGCGCAGGCATTCCGGGCACCGCAGGCATCGCGCTCTCGATCCCGATGTAGTAGCTCCGCGGCGCGCCGCTGCGGATTCGAACGCCGCGCCCGCGACGTGCCATCCCGTAATACGCGGCCCCTTGCGCGACCGCGTGATCCAGATCGGGGGCCTCGAGCACGTGGCGCTCGTCGAGCCGCTCGAATCCTTCCTGCTCCAGCCACGCGCTCAGCACATCGACGATGCGCGTGCGGAGGAGTGGGGCTTTCATGACGCCGCCGTTGAAGAGGACGTGCGTCGGGCACGCGAGGCCGCTCGGGCCGCGCCTGATGCCGGCCGTCGTCGCGCTGGCGTCGGCCTGGCGGCGGAGGAATCGCGCAAGATGACGGTTGACCGCCGGATCTGGGGCGTACGGCAGTCCGATCTCCTGAAGGCCGACTCGTCGCTGGCGGGCCGGCATGTCGTCGCTCGACACGGCCGGGAAGAACCCCTCGAGCAGAGCGTGGTTGACATCATCGAGCGTCAGCGTAGTGGTGATGGTTCCGCCGACGAGCTTCGAACCACGGCCGAGGAGCGTGACCGGCCGCTCGCGCTCGGTCGGATCGGTCAGGAGCGACTCCTTGGCCAGGCGTGCCTGATGCCACAGCCCGTGCAGTTGCCAGCTGTCCACCCGGTGTCCTGCCGCCTCCAGGCGCTGCTGGAGCAGCCGCGCCAGTGCGAGATCCATGTTGTCGCCGCCGAGCAGAATGTGCTCGCCGACCGCGACGCGCTCGAGGGTCAGATCGCCGTCGTGTTCGCCAACCGCGATCAGGCTGAAGTCCGTGGTGCCGCCGCCGACGTCACAAACGAGAACCAGATCGCCGACGCGCACCCGCCGCCGCC
>JBOGIX010000272.1:0-2924 GCA_050744685.1 Vicinamibacterales bacterium
CCGGATGGACGATGTCCTCGCGGGGAGGCGCAGGCGTGGCGGCCGGCTCGGTCGGCATCGCCGCGGGGCGGCCGGCCGCCGGCAGGCGCTCGCCGCTGCGAAGCTGCTGCACCTGCGCGGTCAGGCGTTCCACCGCGGCCCGCTGTTCGTCCAGCGCGCTTTCGAGACGCATGACGCGCGTCCGGGTGCGGTAAAGCGCGACCCAGAGGGCCAAGGGCAGGAACAGCGGTACTGCGACCAGAATCAGGCCGAGAACCAGGAACTCCAATACGCCTCCGTTCAGTATCAGCAGCGAAACCGCCGCAAGATGGCCCTCTCGCAACAGGAGGCCGCCCGCGAGGAACCAAGATCGCCCCCTGGCGGCAAGAGGCCGACCGCGAGGACAACCAAGATGGCCCCCTGGCAGCAGGAGGCCGCCCGCGAGGAGAAACAAGCACCACGCATGCAGCATGCCGGAGCTGCCCGGCCCCGCGTGAAGGGCTGCGCGTATAATCTGCTATCGGTTCATCGCCTGTCTGCCTGCGCGGTGAGAACCCCTGAAAAATCGTGTCACTCGGCTCAAATCCCTACAAAACCGCGCAAATTTCTCCGGACCGCGCCGCCGTACCGGTCGTCATCGGTGTCGCCGGCGGATCCGGGTCGGGCAAGACCACCGTCGTCCGGGCGATTGTCGACAACATCGGGACCGACCAGGTCACCGTACTGGAACACGACCGGTACTACCGGGATCGTAATGACCTGCGGCTCGAGGAGCGGGCCTCGCTCAACTACGATCACCCGGACTCGCTCGAAACCGACCTGCTGGTGCAGCACGTCCTGGCGCTCCGTGCCGGGCAGTCGGTGGCAGTCCCCACCTACGACTTCGCCCGCCACGCGCGTCAGCGGGCCACCGACACGGTCACGGCCCGGCGTGTCGTCATCGTCGAAGGCATTCTGATTTTCACCGACGCCGCGCTGCGCGACCTGATGGACATCAAGGTGTTCGTGGACACGGACGACGATACGCGGTTCATCCGGCGGCTGCAGCGCGATATCTCGGAGCGCGGACGGACCGTGCAGTCGGTCATCGATCAGTACCTCGGCACGGTGAAGCCGATGCACCTCGATTTCGTCGAGCCGAGCAAGCGCTACGCGGACCTCGTCATCCCGCGCGGCGGCCACAATGCGGTGGCCATCGACATGCTCATGACCCTTATCCGCAGCCTGATCGCGAGATGAAACTTTGGAGTAAACGCGCGACTACTTGTCTTCAACTCCCAACGTCTGTGTTTAGCGGGTCAGTGTACGGCGGGATAGTGGAAAACGGTCGGGACAATCGGACGGGGGGCGGTGAGGAGCGTGACGAGGACGGCGGTCGCGTCGAGGCCGCGTTGATCCGCGGTGCGCAGTACGCTGGCGAGCACCTGCTGACTGTCGGCGCCATGACGGCTGCGATTGCCGCCGCCGCACATCTTGCGGGTGATGACCGCGGGGCGCAGCGCGTGTTCGGCGCGCCAGTTGGTGGCGTCCAGGGTGGGGTCGAAGAGGAAACTGAAGATGGCTTCAAATTCGACGACGAGGTGTTGGTGAAAGAGTCGGATGCGGCGGTCGCGACTGGGTCGGCGCGCCAGCAGGCGCCCGAGTCGGTCGACGTACTGGCCGCGGGCCACCGCCAGGCCATGCGCGGAGATGGTGCCGGCGTGATAGCCGTCGCGGGTCGCGAGGGCCGCCTGCAACACGTGCTTGACCGCGGTGACAAAAGGATGGCGCGGCCGATCGAGCAACAGCGCGCGGCCGCGACGCAGCAGGTGCGCGAGACACGTCTGATGGGCCGCCGCGGTCAAGTAGCGATACGAGTGCCAGCCGTCGCGCTGCACGACGCCCGCATAGTCGTGGCCGATGACCGACGCCGCTTGCGCCAGCCCACGGCCGGCCAAGATCGCGTAGACGGTCGTGTCCGGCGTGACCCAGACCCACAACCACTGCAGCACGGCCGCGACGCGCCAACTGGTTTCATCGATCGTGACGACGGGACTGCCGCGGACCGTGGTGCACAACGCCTGATAGGTCGGCTGCGCCTGGCGCGCCGCGCGATGGATGGCCTGCACCACCCCGCCGCGCGTGATGGTCAGCCCACAGCGATCGCGCAGCAACGCCGCAATTTTGCCGTAGGGCAGCCCATAGCGTTTGTTGAGCACCACGGTGAAGGCCACCGCCTGCGGGCCGAGCTGCACGGCCGCAGCGCCGAGCGCATCGGAGGTTTGCAGCGGATGCCGGCCTTGCACCCGGCGGCGGCACACCGTACAGCGCCCGATGTGGATATCAAAGCGGCGGACCAGCGGCCGTTGCACGGGCAACTCTTCTTGGTATTGCGTGGCGATGCGCCCCGCGCGGATTGCGCCCGCACAGTGGGGACAGCAGCGCGGCAGCGGCGCCGCATGAATCTCGTCGACGTGGCGCGGCGTCACCCGATGCGCGCGTCGGCCGTACGCCCGGCCCGCTTTGCGGCCAGGACGCTTCGGGGGCGCCGTGCGAGTGCCGCGCGAGAATGGTGCTGCTTGCCGATACACCGCCCGACGCGCCGCCTCGAGGTCGTCTTTCAGTGTCTCGTTCTCGCGCCGCAGCCGCTGTCGCTCGGCTTCCGAGCGCCGCAGGTCGTCGCGCAGTCGCTCATTCTCCCGCTGCAGCTCCTCGATGATCGGCTGCGGGTCGCGCGGCGGCGCTTCGGTGCGGCGAATCACGCGACCGTTATGCCAAAGTCTCGATCAAAGTACAAGTACGAAATTTTGGATTCCGTCGCGTGACCCGCTAAACAGATACGTTGGAAGTTGACGTCGATCAGCTCGTAAACGCGAGAGGCACCGGCGTGAAGCAGAGCGCCAGGATGACGAAGGCGAGCACGGCGACGAGCTGCCGGCCACGACCGAGCGGCTCGTACTCGTAGA
>JBOGIX010000273.1:0-4003 GCA_050744685.1 Vicinamibacterales bacterium
CCTCCAGATCGATCTCGCGCTCGTGCGGCAGCGCCTGGTGGAATCGCCGTGGGTCGCCGAGGTCGCGCTGCGGCGCGTGCTGCCGGCGACCATCGAGGTCTTCATCTCCGAGCGCCGGCCGATCGGCCTGTGTCGTCTCGGCCAGAAGCTGTACCTCGTCGACGAGACGGGCGTGGTGATCGACGAGTTCGGTCCGCACTACGCGGAGTTCGATCTCCCGATCGTGGACGGGCTGGTGGGCGTGCCACCACGTCGCGGCGCCCCTCCGGCCGAGATCGATCCACGCCGCGCGGAGCTCGCCTCGCGTGTGATCGCGGCGCTCGGACGCAGCCAGGAGATCGGCGCCCGCCTCTCGCAGGTGGACGTGACGGATCCGCACGACGCGGTCGTGCTGCTCGACGGCGACACCGCGCTGCTGCACCTCGGCACCGACAAGTTCCTCCCGCGTGTGCAGTCGTACCTGGAGCTGTCGAGCACGCTGCGGGAGCGGGTCGCGGAGATCGACTACGTGGATCTCAGGTTCGACGAGCGGGTCTACGTACGACCGACGGGTACGCAGCGCCGGTCCGGCACGGCCGCGCGCACGACAGCGCCGGTGAACCGGCAGTTCTAGCACTACGAAGGCGGCCGACAGTGATCAGTCGGGACTCGGTACTCGGGACTCGGGACTCGGGACTCGGGAGCTCGGAAAGTACGGGCGGGAAGCCGGAAGCCGGAAGCTGGAAGCTGGAAGCTGGAAGCTGGATTTCGAATCGAGGGGCCTGTGGCACGTAAAGAACGCTACCTGGTGGGCTTGGATGTCGGCACGTCGAAGATCACCGCCATCGTCGGCGAAGCGGGCGATGAGGGCGAACTCGACATCACCGGCATCGGCCTGGCGGACTCCAAGGGGATTCGCCGCGGCGTGGTGGTCAACCTCGAGGCCGCGGTCGAATCGATCAAGAAGGCCATCGACGAGGCGGAGCTCACGGCCGGGGTCGAGATCGATTCGGTGCACCTCGCGCTCTCGGGCGCGCACGTCAAGGCCTTCAACAGCCGCGGCGTGGTCGCGGTGGCCGGCAAGAACCGGGAGATCACCCGCGAGGACGTGCGCCGCGCACTCGACGCCGCCAAAGCCGTGGCTCTCCCGAGCGGCCGGGAGATCCTGCACGTGCTGCCGCAGGATTTCGTGGTCGACGAACAGGACGGCATCGGCGCCCCCGTCGGCATGACGGGATCGAGGCTCGAGGTGAACGTCCATGTGGTGACCGGCAGCGCCTCGTCCACGCAGAACGTCGTGGCGTGCGTCAACCGGGCCGGCGTCGCCGTCCTCGATACCGTCCTGGAGCAGCTGGCCGCGAGCGAGTCGGTGCTGACGCAGGACGAGAAGGAGCTCGGCGTCGCCCTCGTCGACATCGGCGGCGGCACCACTGATTTCGCGATCTTCGAGCGCGGCAGCCTGTGGCACACCGGCGTGGTGGCGGTGGGCGGCGATCACTTCACCAACGACATCGCCGTGGGGCTGCGGACGCCGATCCCGGACGCAGAAAAGATCAAGCGCCGCTGCGGCTGCGCGCTCTCTGCCATGGTCGGCGAAGACGAAACCATGGAGGTCGCGAGCGTCGGCGGCAGGAAGGCGCGCGTGATGGCGCGGCGCATCCTGTCAGAGATCCTGCAGCCGAGGGCCGAGGAGATCTTCCACCTCCTCTGGGACGAGATCCGCCGCGCCGGCTTCGAGAAGTCGCTCAACTCCGGGATCGTCCTGACGGGCGGCGGCGCGATGCTCGAAGGCGTGGCCGAGATCGCCGAGCAGATCTTCGACCTGCCGATCCGGCGCGGCGCGCCCGCCGGCATCGGTGGTCTGTCCGATCACGTGGCGAGCCCCGCATTCGCCACGCCGGTGGGAGTAGTGATGTATGCCCACCGCAACCAGGCGGGGGAGCCGGCCCGCGCGGTCGGCGCCGGCGCGTTCGGACGGGTTGCGGGCAGGCTGCGCGGCCTGTTCAAGGAATTTTTGTAAGAGCTCTCCGGAACGGAGGCGAACGTGATCTTTTCGAAGACTGACCAGCGAATCGCGACTGCTGCAGGAGGCACGATGCCCGACCCAAGGAACAGCACGATCACTACCGCGGACACCCTGCGGCTGAAGCTCGACGAGGAAACACGCACGGGCGCGCGTATCAAGGTCGTCGGCGTGGGTGGCGGTGGCAGCAATGCCGTCAACCGAATGGTTGCCGCCGGCTTCGACGGCGTCGAGTTCATTGTCGCCAATACCGATCTGCAGGCGCTGAAGCAGAATCCGGCCCCCAACAAGCTGCAGATTGGATCGAAGCTCACCAAGGGCCTCGGCGCCGGGGCGGATCCGAACGTCGGACGCCAGGCCGCGCTCGAGGACACTGAAAAGCTGATCGAGGCACTCGACGGCGCCGACATGGTGTTCGTGACGACCGGCCTCGGCGGCGGCACCGGCACCGGCGCGGCGCCGGTGATCGCCAGCCTCGCGAGCGAGCTCGGTGCGCTGACGATTGCCGTCGTGACCAAGCCCTTCAAGTTCGAGGGCAAGAAGCGCCAGATCCAGGCCGAGCGCGGCCTCGACGAGCTCCGGGAATGCGTGGATACGGTCATCACCATCCCGAACGAACGCCTCCTCGCGACCATCGGCCGGACGACCTCGCTCAATGAAGCCTTCACGAGCGCGGACGATGTGCTGCGGCAGGCGATTCAAGGGATCTCGGACCTGATCCTGGTGCCCGGGTTGATCAACCTCGACTTCGCCGACGTGAAGACGATCATGGCTGGCATGGGGCTGGCGATCATGGGCACCGGCATGGCCGAGGGAGAGGCCCGCGCCATGACGGCGGCCAACGCCGCCATCTCGAGCCCGTTGCTCGAGGACGCCTCCGTGCGCGGCGCACGCGGCGTGATCATCAACGTGACCGGCGGCCCCGATCTGTCGTTGATCGAGGTCAGCGAGGCCTCCGCGATCATCCAGGAGGCGGCGCACGAAGAGGCGACCATCATCTTCGGCGCCGTCGTGGATCCGCGGATGGAAGGACGAGTCAAGATCACGGTCATCGCCACAGGCTTCGATCGCCCCGCCGCTGCCGCCGCTGCCGTGTCGTCTGCCCAGACACCGGTGGATTTGCAGTCGTACTCCGCGTGGAAGCAGGAGTCGGGCGAGCGCGCCGTGGCCGTGGCCGGCGGAGGAGGCGCCCGCATGAGCTTCACGCGACGCCCGGTGCTCGAGTTGCCGCTTCCACAGGCAACGGCCGACGACATGGGCGTCGCGGGCGCCGAGTTCGAGCCGGCCTCGCCCCTCGACGTGCCGGCCTTCCTGCGGCGTCAGAACGAGAACTGAGGGCTACCGCCGCGCGTTTGCCGGCGAACGCGCGGGGTCAGTTCCCAGTTGCCAGTTCCCGGTTTTGAGTTGTCGATCTTTTACTGGTTGCCAGTTTCGACCCGCTGGTAACCAGGATTTGGATGACTGGAAACCGGCAACTGGCAACTGGCACCTGACCTCCCCTCCCACCTCTGCGGCTTCGTCCGGATCCGCGTGGTACACTAGATAAATCCCCGGCACGCGAGACCGGCGGCGCCTAAGCCGCAACGTCCGCACCATGCGCCCTCTCCGCCGGCACGTCATGAAGAACTATCAGAACCATCGTTTTCCGGGCAAGTTGAAAGCGGCGCCAGGCCTGCTGGCGAGCCGTGCGCGCGCGCGCGAGACACTGGCGCGCGAGGTCGGCTTCGTGCAGAAGCCGCACGGCGGACGACTGCGTGTGGCGCTGGCCTTTCCAAATACCTATTTCGTCGGCATGTCGAGCCTCGG
The DNA here is from genome assembly GCA_050744685.1 of Vicinamibacterales bacterium. Lineage (GTDB taxonomy): Bacteria > Acidobacteriota > Vicinamibacteria > Vicinamibacterales > 2-12-FULL-66-21 > JACCXG01. The sequence goes on from JBOGIX010000273.1 coordinate 3,809, forward strand.
GTACCAGACGGTCTACCGGCTGTTCAACGAGGTGGATGATGTGGTCTGCGAGCGTGTCTTCCTGCCGCCCAGGCAGGAATTGCAGGCGCAGCTGGCATCCGGCACACCGCTGGTGACGCTGGAGTCGCAGACGTCGGTCCGCGACTTCGACGTGTTGGCTTTCTCCGTGTCCTTCGAGTGGGACTACACCAACGT
>JBOGIX010000274.1:0-6053 GCA_050744685.1 Vicinamibacterales bacterium
TTGTAACTCAGATGATTGTGGAGCTCGATCAGCCCGGGATAGATCGTGCCTCCCACGCGCACGACGGTGGCGGCTTCCATTCCGGGCGGCCGTGGCGCATCGGCCGGCAGCACGTCGACGATTCGGCCGCCGTCGACGTAAATGCGGCCGCGCGGCAGCACCGCGAACGTGCCGTTCATCGTGACGATTCGTCCCTCGAGCGCGTACGGCGTCGTCGCCGGATCAAGCGGCCGGGGGGACATCCGGAACCTCTGGCGCGTCGGCGATCGCGTCCTGTTCGGCGTTCGTCAGCGGCGCGGGCGCGAGGTCGAACGCCCACGCCGGCATCAGGATCTTGTAGTAGTGCGGCGATGCGCCTCCACCCGCCGAAGACCGGACCGCGCGATCGCCGGACGAGCCTTGCCAGCGCAGCGTGCCGTATGGCAAATCGGCGCGCGGAATCTGGCTTCGGTCGCCGCCGAACGCAAAGCCGGGAGACGGAATCTCTCTCGGGTATGTCTGGTCCCGCAGATCGTGCAGCGCGCGATTCCAGTCGTCGAGCGAACCCGATTCCCGCCACGCCTTCATCTCCACGACGTCGATCCCCTGGGGCGCGACGTGCGTTCGCAGCCGCTTCGCCATGGGCCCGACGCACAAGAGCACGGAAGAACTGCTTTCAGACGCGACGCGTTCGACGAGGGCGCGATAGACGGCGCGCACTTGGGGGTGATCGACGATGGCCTGCTGGCGGGTGGGCGAAAGATCGAGCGCATCGACCGGCAGCACACGCAGAATGGCGTAGCGGGTCTCGATGCCCATCGCGCGCAGGAATCCCTGGAACCGCTGGCCGGCGTCGCCCGTCATTGCGCGGAACATGAAGAGATCGTCCTGCGATTCCTGGTCGGCGAGCACGATGACCGTCGCCGCGCCGGGACGCCCGCGATAGATCGGGCCGTATCCGAACGAGGGATGCGCGGTCGCCCCGAGGGCGGTGAAGTCGGGCCAGGCCAGGCCGGCTTCGCCGCCCATCATCAGGCGCGCAAACTGCGGCCCGGGCCCGGCATCGAATTGCGTGAACGCATGCTTCGGCGGCTCGTACGGGAGATCTCCGGCTTCCTGTTCATAGCCTTCGGCCGAGCCACGCGCCTTCGACGGGTACGGCACCGACGCGCCGTAATCGCCATCCTCCGAGAACACCTGGATGCCACGCTGCGAGTCCTTGCGATTGCTCGACGTGCCCCCCTGCCCGACCCGCCAGCACACCCCGTAGGGCAGGTCGCGAAACGGAATCGGCGCGCTGCGGTATCGGAAGGCATCGGCGGTTGCGCGCACGCCGTCGGGGTCGGGCGGAAGCCATGCCGGATCGGCCGCCGCCCAGCCATCGATCACGCCCAGCGCGCGCTTGAAATCCTTGATGATCGTCGCCGTCGATCCGCCTTTTCCGCCGGAACCCGGGTGCACGACACCCACGATCCGCAAATGCGGCGAGACGACGGACGCGTCGCACCGGCTCACGTCGTGCGCTCCAGAGGGACAGGCGCCGCCGCGCGACTTCACCCACGTGTGCACGCTCTCCTTCGCGGCCCGGCCGACTGCCACGACGAGGCGCAGGTCGTGGCGCGAGACGACGTAGTCGAACAGTTCGTGCCGATGCTTCACGATCGGCGACTCGGGGTTCTGCGCCAGCCACAGCAGGTCGGCCCCTTCGTATTGACCGAAGATCGGATAGACGAACGTGTTCAGAAAGAGGTACGAGCGTGTGATACCGAGGTGCCGCAGGAAGTGCTGCATTCGCGCGCCGGTGCCGCCGACGAAGGAGCGATGCCCGAGCGATTCGTCCTGCGCCCCCTCCTGCCCGATCACCAGCACGCGCGCCCCATCGTCCTGCAGCCGTCCGCGATAGAACATCGGGCCGAAGTGCCAGCGGAACTCGTCGCGGCCGCTCAAGGCGCGTCCGAGGCCGCGGTAGTTTGGCGTCGAAGCGAAGATCCGCGCCCAGCGCCGGCCAGCGGGCGGCCCCGGATCGAAGTCCCAGGGGTTGCCACGGTCGCGTAGAAAATCAGGGGCCATATTCTCTCGCTTCCAGCTTCCAGCTTCCGGCTTTCCAGCAGCTTCCAGCTTCCGGCTTCCAACAGCTTCCAGCAGCCTCCGGCTTCCAGCAGCCCTCCAGCTTCCGGCAACCGCCTCCCACCGGGAGTCCGAGCCGAATCGGCTGGGAGCTGGAAGCTGGAAGCTGAATTACAGCTCTTTTATCCTGATGTTGCGGAACTCGACGCGCGTGCCGTGGCCGAGCAGGCCGATGTGCCCTTTCGTGTTCGCGATGCCGCGCGACCCTTCCGGCTTGCTCAGGTCCCGGTGCGTCTTCGGGATCGCCTCGTCCTTCACCTCGTCCAGGTTGGCGTCGACGATGGTGGTGCCGTTCAGGGCGACCTTGATGTGGCGTCCGTGCGCGGTGATCTCTTCGGAGTTCCACTGGCCGACCGGCTTCTGCGACCCGCGCTTCGCGGGAACGACGCCGTAGATCGATCCGTGATACTGGAACGGCTGCAGCTTCGTATATTCCGAGCCGCCATCGTCCAGGACCTGGATCTCGATGCCCGCGTAGGCGGCGTCCCCCTGGAGCGGCGCGCGGATGCCGATGCCGTTGTTCGCGTTCCCGGTCAGGCGCACGTCGAAGCGCAGCACGAAGTCGGCATACTCTTTTTCCGTGTAGAGATTGCCGCCGTCCTCCTTCGTGGAGAACAGGACACCGTTCTCTACCTGATACCCCTTGCCGTTGCGATTCTCGATGCCATTGGCGCGCCGGCCGTAGGCCCACCCGGTGAGATCCTTGCCGTTGAAGAGCGCGGTGAATCCTGGCTCCGCCTGCTGAGCCGGGACGGCGGCACCGACGGCAAGCATCGCCAGCGCAAGGAGCGCCGCCAGCAGCATGTGACCTGATCGTGGCTTCATCTGCTGCCTCCTACCGCATGGACAGATCGCGGACGTAGATGTCCTTGAAACGCATGTCCCCCAGCCCGCCCGAGTGCAGCTGCAGGGCGATGTAGCCGTCGGACGACTTCGGCGAGGGATCCGTGAAGTTCAGGATCTCGATGCCGTTCAGGATCGCCACCATGTGGTTGCCTTCGACCTTGACGAGCATCTCGTTCCAGTCCGTCGGTCGCAGCACCTGTTCGTACTCCGGCGCCGGCCAGGCGATCCAGCCGCGGCCGTCGCCATACAAGCCGCCGTTGTGATGGTTCAGCGTCCTGTCGATCTCGAACTGCATGCCCTGGCTGACGTCAACCGTCCCGGGCTTGAAGTCGGTATGGAAGTAAATGCCGCTGTTGCCATCGGCCTCGCACTTGAAGCGCAGCGACAGCCAGAAATCCTTGTATTTCTTCTCGGTGCGCAGGTATCCGTAGGCATCGGTCGCGCCCTGCCCGTGGATGACGCCGTCTTCGACGGTCCACTTCTCCTTGCCGACCTCGACCCAGTTGGCCAGATCCTTGCCGTTGAACAGCTGTACCCATTGCTCGCCGGGATGGAGCGGCCGGTTGCGCGGGACCTGGCCATTGGCCGGATGGGGAAGAGCAGAGACGATCAGGACGGCGCACGCAGCCGCCACATTGCAGGACATCAGTCGACGCATGGATCTCCTCGGGGAAAAGAAGCCATCTTAAACCCCGAATTCACTCGAGTCGTAATGAATTCCGCGTACGATCCCGATGCGTCCCGTTCCCCAGTTCCTACTTCTTCTTGGCCCCCTTGCGCGACGACTTCCGCGCCGGCACCTTTGCCCCCTTTTTGCGAGCCTCGCTGAGACCGATGGCGATCGCCTGCTTGCGGCTCGTCACCTTTCGTCCCGATCCGCTCTTGAGCGTGCCCTTCTTGCGGCGACGCATGGTCGACTTCACGTTGCGGGATGCCGCCTTGCCGTACTTCGCCATCTGACATTCTCCTTTCGCCGGCCTGATGCAAGTCGACGCGCAGGCGGTCGTGCGCAACCGCGACGCCGGGCCGTTCACATCATGTGTCGGGCAATCCGGGCGCCCACTGTATGGCGCGTTCGTGCGACTCAGCCGGAACAGCGGTCAGGCCGCGCCTCGGGACGCGCGAACGACCCACATGCGAGTTGAAGGTGTTGAAACAAAAAATGCCCGGCGTCCAGGACAGGACACCGGGCAAAGAGACTGCCTGCGAGGAGCAGCGTGCGGTCGGGTCAGTCGCGCCCCGGCGCGCACAGCATGCCGTTGTTGTAGTTGTCGAGCTGCCGGTGCAGCGGCTCACCGAGCTTCCACGCCAGGCTCGCGGCGTGGACGCCGCTGCCGACCGGACCGGAGGTCTGCATCCACTCGTTCGCCGCGTCGATCGTCGTGGCCACGCAGCTGTCGTCGTTTCCGACGAGCACGTTGAGCATGGCGGGGACGAGCGAGCTGAACATCGTGATGGTCTTGTCCTTGCCCCCCTGCGCCAGCCAGTTGAGCGCCTCTGCCTTCGTGTAGACAACGCCGCCGACGGTGATGCTCTGCACCGGCCAGGCCTCGGGATGGTTCACCCAGTAGCCGGGCGTTCCGGTGCCCGGCTGCTGGACGGGCGGGGTCCAGAAACCGAAGTCGGTCGTCGCGTCGTAAACCAGGTTCGAGACCAGCGTCACGGGCGCCCGGCTGTTGCCGAGATCGTCCGGCACGCCGTCGCTGTCTGCCGCGTCGTCGCTGCCGACATTGGACAGGGTGGCCTGCGTACCCGGAGGTATCTGCACGAGGATCTCGTAGGTGCCTGGCGTGACGGTGAACTCGTAGACGCCGACCTCGTTGGTCGCCGTCGACCTGTCGCCGAGCGTCACGACGGCATTGGCGATCGGCGCTTCGCCGGCGTCCTGGATGCCGTTGTGATTGGTGTCGAACCAGACAAAACCGCAGACGACGCCGGCTGACGAGCACGTCCGCGATTCCGCGGTGCTGACGGCGACGGCGGCCAGCGGCACGAGGGCCGCGGCAAGGCCGGCGGCCTTGACGTGCCGGAGCCGCCCCTGCAGCAGACTCTGCGTTTGTTCGAGCAACCCGGCCTGACGGACTTCCTGAGACATCTCACACTCCTGGAGTGACGTTGTTCTGCTTGTGTTGACGCTTCACGGGCGGGCCGGTACGCTCAGTCGTGCGTTTCCTGCTCGCCAACAATCACTGCATCAGCGATCCCACCGCGGGCGTGACGCAAAGCCTGCGCACGATCATGGAGTGGCTCGCCGATGCCGGGCACACGTGCCACATCCTCACCACCGCACGCTTCGAGAGTCCCGTGACCTTCACGATCGAAGACCACCTTCGGGCCCAGGGGGCCGAGCCGCCGCGAACGCCGGTGGCGCGCACGGGCCGATCGTCCAAGAGCCGCCGTATGGCCCAGCGGCCGGTCGTGCGCTACCAGGTCGGCAGCGTCCCCGTGACCCTGCTGCTCACGCGCCACAACGACGAGAGACGGCCGGACCGGGCGGAAGCCGCGCAGTACCTGTCGCTCGCCGACACGCTGCTGCACGAGCTCGCGCCCGACGTGCTCATCGCCTGCAACGGGCATCCGATGATCTTCGAGTCCATGCAGCGCGCCCGGGCACGAGGCGTGACCACCGCATTCGCGGTTCGGGGCTTTGGCTACTACGACCGCCGCTACTTCGCGGACGTGGATCACGTCTTCACGTGCAGCCAATACCTGACCGACGTCTATCGCGAGAAGGTCGGCCTGATCAGCACGCCGATCGAACCGCCGATCGAATGGTCGGCCGTCGTCGCGCCCGCGGACGCGCGCGCATTCGTGACCTTCGTCAATCCCTCGCGCCACAAGGGCCTGCTGCTCTTCGCGCGCCTCGCCGACATGCTGGGGTCGCGACGACCCGACATCCCGGTGCTGGTCGTGCAATCGGGCCAGAGCGGCGGCGCGCTGAACGACATCCCCGGCATCGACTTCCGCAACTACCCGCAGATCATGGCGGCACCGCCGGTGGACGCGCCGGCCGATTACTTCGCGCTGACCCGCCTGCTGCTCGTGCCGTCGGTCTGGCCGGAGCCGTTCGGCCGCGTGGCTGCCGAAGCGATGATCAACGG
>JBOGIX010000275.1:0-2839 GCA_050744685.1 Vicinamibacterales bacterium
GAAGCGATCGGCTTGTGATCACGGACGTTCGCGCTGTCCCGCGCGCGACGCGCGGGGGCGCCACCCGCGGGACCTGGCAATGGGCCCCAGCTCGGCTGCCGTCGCGTCGTCGTATCGTCGCGTCGTCGGTGCAGCCCGAAGGGCCAGCCGGTGGCGCGTGTCCTGTTGCCCTCAGTCAGATGCACATCTCCTTCGTCGCGTCGTGCCTTCGCGGCTTCGTGCCGCGCAGCGCGCAGCCGTCAGCTCGGGTACGAACAGACACGCTACGTACCTCCCAACTCCCAAGGCGCAGCGGGCGGAATAGCTGGCTGAAAGTCGCGACAACAAGCTGAGAGCCACGTCTTTCACCCCGCCCTCGCGAGCCTGTCGGCTTGGAAGTTGGAAGTTGCCCGCCGCCGCGTGTCGGAAGTAATCATCGACACGCTATGGCGAGGCCTCGCCGAAGCGCGCCGTGCTCGTCGCGCGCGAAGGCGGGGCGGTTGGGAGTTGACGATCAGATCAAGAACAGCCACCATCCCGCAACTGGTTCGAGAGCCGGAAGCTGGAAGCTGGAAGCCGGAAGCTGGGAAAGTGAGGCCATCGTGAATCGGCGCGAATTCGGGAAGGCGATTGGCACGGCGGCGTTCGCAGGCGGGCTGCCGGCGGGGCAGGAGACCGGCAGGGCAGGCTCGTTGACGGATGTTCCCGGCATCAAGGTCGGCCACTTCACCGATTCGCGCCGGCCGACCGGCTGTACGGCGATTCTCTTCGATTCGGCGATGGCGGCAGGCGTCGACTACGACGGCTCTGCCCCCGGCGAAGCGCAGGCGGTGCTGCTGCAGCCGGTCAGTCCTGTCGAGCGCATCCACGCGCTCTTCCTCACCGGCGGCGGCGTGATGGCGTTGCCGGCGTTCGGGGGCGTGCTGCGCTTTTTCGAGGAACGCAAGGTCGGGTTCGACTGGGGCACGCCCGACCTCCGCATCCCCATCGTGGTCTCCGCGGTGATCGACGATCTCGCGGTGGGGGATCCACGCATCCGTCCGGACGCGGAGGCGGCGTACAAGGCGTGCACGTCCGCCAGCACGACCGCGGTTGCGGAAGGCAATGTGGGCGCGGGCGCCGGTGCCACCGTCGGCAAGATGCACCGCGGGCGTGGACTCGGCGGCATGAAGGGAGGGCTCGGGACGGCAAGCCTCAAGCTGGGGGACGTCGTGATCGCGGCGCTCGCGGTCGTGAACGCCGCGGGCGATGTGCTCGACTGGCGCAGCGGCAAGATCGTCGCCGGCGCGCGCCGCGCCGACGGGTCGTTTGCCGACAGCGTGGACGTGATGCGCGGCATGGTCACCGATCCGCCACGCGCCGCGCTCGAAGACGAGGCGCTGCGGAGCACGACGTTGCTCGTGGTTGCGACCAACGTGGCGCTGAACAAGACGGCGCTGACCAAGCTGGCGATGATGGCCAACTGCGGGGGCGCGAGGGCGATCCGCCCGTACCACACGACGGGCGACGGGGACCAGCTCTACGCCGTCTCGACCGGTGCGCTCACGCGTCCAAATCTCGCGCTCACCGTGCTCGGCGCGCTGGCCGCCGACGTGGCGGCCGAGGCGATCGTCCGCGGCGTCCGCGCCGCGCGCAGTGTCGAGGGGTGGCCGGGGCTTGCGGGCTGAGGCGCTCACGCCAACTCCCAACGTCCAACTCCCAAGACGCGTGGTTCGAATGGGCGGCGCGGAAGTCGCTGCGAACGGCTGGTTCGCACGCATTCCACCCATCGCTCTTGAACGACTGCGCCTTGGGAGTTGGGAGTTGGAGGTTGGGAGTTGACCAAGAACTCAACATCCCCAGACAAGAATCGCCGTCGGAATGAACAGCCAGAGCAGGCCCTTCACCAGGAAGAACAGGAACGCCACGAATCCGAGTTTCTTGATCGATGGGCGCATGCGTGTCTGGCGCTGACTCGATCGCGGACGGGGTCAGCGGATCTTCTGGTCCGGCAGCTCCTGCTTGATACCCGCATCGATCGGCATCCGGTCGTTCTCCGCGGTCAGGCCGGTGGCGGCCATGAGCCTCGTGAGCTCGGTCTTCAGCTGATCGCGCACGGCGGCCGACGCCGGGTCCGCGATCAGGTTCGTGCGCTCGCCCGGATCTTTCTGCAGGTTGTAGAGCTCCGCCGTATGGCGGTCGGGGCGGCCGTCGCCGTGGGGGTAGTGGATGTACTTCCACTCGGCGGTTCGCACTCCGCGAACGTTGGGTGTGTAGGGAAACTGCTTCTCGTAGTTGTAGTAGTAGAACCAGCTGCGGCGCCACGCGGGATCGCCGGATCGCACCAGCTGCACCCACGATCGACCATCCACGTTCGTCATCGGCGGCGCGCCGCCGAGCTCGAGCAGGCTCGGCGCCATGTCGACGGTGAGCACCTGCTCGTCCACGACTTTCGCAGTCGGCGTCAGCCCCGGATACCGCACGGCCATGGGAATACGAATGCTCGGCTCGTGCATGGTCCGCTTGTCGACCATGCCGTGCTCCCCTTCGAGCAGGCCGTTGTCGCCCACGAACACGACGATCGTGTTATCGAGCTGGGCGGTGTCCTCGAGCCAGGCGCGCAGGCGGCCGACGCTGTCGTCAACGCTGAGGATCGTGCCCCAGTAAGCGTGGACCATGTTCGCGAAGTCCGTGACCGCCTCCGGGCGATCGTCGGGAAATGTCTTTCGCCACTCGAAGAGCGGGCCGTAGATCCCATGCCACGTCCGCAGGCGATCCTTGATCCACGCCGGCTTGTCGTCGAGCGCGAACGCCGAGGCGGGATAGCTGACCGGAACGGCGTCGAACGTCCGCGCGTACTTCGGCTCGGGGGTGTAGAAGC
>JBOGIX010000276.1:0-7458 GCA_050744685.1 Vicinamibacterales bacterium
GCCGTACACCGTCGAGGTCGTCCACCCATAGAAGGCTGAGCCCCGTCGTCTTGTCACGCATCGGCATCATTGCGGGAAACGGCAAGTTTCCCTTCCTTGCGCTGCAGGGGGCGCGCGACCTCGGCCACGACGTGACGGTTGTCGCCGTCAAGGAAGAGGCATTCCCGGAACTGGAGACCGCGGCGCGCGCGGCAGGCGCGGATCTCCACTGGGTGTCGCTCGGCCAGCTGGGCAAGTGCCTCAAGCTGCTCAGGAGCGCCGGCGTGACGCGCGCGGTGATGGCGGGGCAGGTGCGCCATGTCAAAATCTTCTCCGGCATCATTCCCGACCTCACGCTGCTGTCGGTCTTGCGCCGCCTGAAGGCGCGCAATACCGACGCGCTGATCTCCGCGGTGGCCGACGTGATGCGCGACGAGGGCATCGAGCTGCTCGATTCCACCGTGTTCCTGTCGCCGCTGCTGGCCCGGGAAGGCGTGCTGGGCTCGCGTCCGCCCACGGACGAGGAGCGGGAGGACTTTCTGTTCGGCTACCGTATGGCTGATGCGATTGCAGCGCTGGACATCGGACAGACCATCGCCGTGAAGGACAAGGCGGTGGTGGCCGTGGAGGCGATGGAGGGGACCGACGAAGTGATCGCGCGCGCCGGGCAGCTCGCCGGCGCCGGCGTGCGCATCGTCAAGGTGGCCAAACCGAACCAGGATATGCGGTTCGACGTGCCGGTGGTGGGCGTGGCGACGATCCGGGCGATGCGTGCGGCTGGCGCGTCGGCCCTGTCGATCGATGCCGGGCGCACCCTGGTACTCGACGGCGAGCACGTGTTCGCGTCTGCAGACGAGGCGTCGATCGCGATCGTCGGCCGTGCGACCGCTGGAAGGCAGCCGCATGCCGGGTGACGCGCTCCGTATTGCGGTCGTCGGCGTCGGTCACCTCGGCCGCCACCATGCGCGCCTGCTCTCGGCAATGCAGGGCGCAACCCTGACGGCAGTCGTGGACACGCAGCCGCAGCGCGCCGCCGAAATCGCGTCCTCCGCGTCCACGCGGGCCCTGACGGATTACCGTGATCTGTTCGGGCAGGTGGACGCTGCGGTTGTTGCCGTGCCGACCGAGCAGCACTGCGAGATCGCGTCGGCGTTTCTGGAGCGCGGCATCCCGGTGCTCGTGGAAAAGCCGATGTCGCGGTCGATTGCCGACGCGGATCGGATGCTGGAGGCGGCGGCCAGGGGGAAGACGATCCTGGCCGTCGGACATACCGAGCGGCACAATCCTGCCGTGGCGGCCGTGATGCGGCTGGTGACCACGCCGCGCTTCATCGAGGTGCATCGCCTGAGCGCGTTTCCCGACCGCAGCCTGGACATCGACGTGGTGTTCGACCTGATGATCCACGATCTCGACATCGTGCTCGCGCTCGCGGGCGGCGAGGTCACGTCGATCGAGGCGGTGGGTGTGCCGGTCCTCACGCCCAAATACGACATTGCCAACGTCAGGCTGCGATTCTCGTCCGGGTGCATCGCCAACATCACCGCGAGCCGCATCAGCCGCGATCGCGTGCGCAAGATTCGCTTCTTCCAGCCGGACTCCTACGTGTCGGTCGACTACGCGTCGCAGGAGGTCGAAGGGTTCCGGCTGGTGCGGAAGGCGCCGCGCCCGGAGATCGAGGGGGGCCCGATCCCGGTCCCGCGCGACGAGCCGCTGCGGCTCGAGCTTGCCGACTTCGTCAGCGCGGTGCGCGACGGGCGTGCGCCGCTCGTCGACGGCGTCGCGGGCCGGCGCGCGCTGATGCTCGCGGATCGCATCGCCACCACCATGGAGAGCCTCGGCACCGCTGGCTGACCCGATCAGGACGATGTTCAAAGATCTCAATCAGTTCATCGCTGCGCTCGACGAGCAGCGCGAGCTTGCGTGGATCACCGACCAGGTCAGCCCCGACCTCGAGATCAGCGCCATCACCGATCGCGTCTCCAAGTCGCCGGGGGGCGGGCCGGGGCTGTTGTTCGAGAGCCCGACCGGCTTCGACATGCCCGTGGCCGTGAACCTGTTCGGGTCCATGACCCGGATGTGCCTCGCGCTCGGCGTCAAGAAGCTGGACGATCTCGCGCACGAGATCGAAGCGCTGGCGACGCCGAAGATTCCGTCGGGCATGCTGGACGCGATCAAGCTCCTGCCGACGGTCAACCGCCTCCGCGATCTGATGCCGAAGACGGTCAAGGACGGGCCGTGCCACGAGGTCGTGAGGCGCGATGGCACGCTCGACGACATCCCGGTGTTGAAATGCTGGCCCGAAGACGGTGGCCGCTATATCACCCTGCCGCTGGTCTTCACGAAGGATCCCGAGACCGGCGCCCGGAACATCGGGACCTACCGCATGCAGGTCTTCGACGGCCGCACCACCGGCATGCACTGGCAGCGGCACAAGGGGGGCGCGCAGCACTACCGCGTCGCCGAGCGGCTGGGCCGGCGCATGCCCGTCGCGGTTGCGCTCGGTCCCGATCCGGCGCTGGCATATTCCGCCACCGCGCCCATGCCCGAAGGGCTCGATGAGCTCATGCTGGCCGGGTTCCTGCGGCGCGAGCGCGTCGAGCTCGTCAAGTGTGTGACCAACGATCTCGAGGTGCCGGCAAACGCGCAGATCGTGCTCGAAGGCTACGTCGATCCCGGCGAACGCCGCCGCGAAGGGCCGTTCGGCGATCACACGGGTGTCTACTCGCATCCGGACGACTACCCGGTCTTCCACGTCACCTGCATCACGCATCGCAAGAACCCGATTTATCTCACGACCGTCGTCGGCATTCCGCCGATGGAGGACTACTATCTCGGCAAGGCGAGCGAGCGGATCTTCCTGCCGCTCATCCGCAAGACCGTGCCCGAGATCGTGGACATGCACTTCCCGGCGGAAGGCATCTTCCACAACCTGGTGATCATCTCGATCGACAAGCGGTATCCCGGCCATGCGCGCAAGATCATGAACGCGTGCTGGGGCCTCGGGCAGCTCATGTTCTCGAAGACGATCATCGTTGTCGACAAGGACGTCGACGTGCAGAACCAGTCCGAGGTCGCGTGGGTGGTCGGCACGCACTACGATCCCGAGCGGGACATCCAGTTCACGCGCGGGCCCGTGGACGATCTCGAGGATGCCAGCGATCTGCCGGCGTACGGCAGCAAGATGGGGATCGACGCCACGCGTAAGTGGCCGAGCGAAGGTTTTACGCGGCAGTGGCCGAAGAAGCTCTCCACCACCGCCGAGGCGGCCGCCGTCGCCGAAGCGCAATGGACGAAGATCAGGAAAGGCTGGAAGGCGTGAGTACGCTCGAGGCTCTGGCGGATCGCGTCGCACGCGAAGGCGCGCTCACGATTGACGATGCGCCCATTGTGCTCGGCGCGAACGATCTCATCACCATCGGCGTGATGGCGGACGAGGCGCGCCGCCGGCGTCACGGCGCGCGGACCACCTTCCTGCGGGTCTTCGAGATGCACGTGGACGCCGTGCCTGCAACGGCGCCGCCGAATGTCACCGCCGGCGAATATCGCATCGCTGGTGCGCCCGCGTCGATCGATGCGGCGTGCGCCGCCGTCGAGGCCGCCAGGAGGATGGCCGATTCGATGTATCTGACCGGCTTCGCGCTGCACGAGATCGGGCGCTTCGCCCCTTCGGTGCGATCGTTCGATCGCTTGAAAGCCGCCGGCCTCGACGGGATCTCCGAGACTGTCGTGGACGAAGCGGCCGTGCCCGAGGCGGCGATCGATCGCGCCCGCGAGGCCGGGCTGATCGTCGAGCGGCTCACCGTGCACGCCGTGCCGGAGGATCCGGTGGGCATGCTGGGCCGCGCGCTGGCGCTGCAGCGCACGAGCGGGGGCTTTCGCGCCCTGGCACCGCTTCCGCGCAAGGCGTCGATAGCCGCCCCGACGACAGGGTACGACGATCTGAAGCTGGTCGCGCTGGCGAGGCTGGTGGTCGCCGATGTCCCGTCGATCCAGGTGGACTGGCCGTTATACGGTCCCAAGCTCGCGCAGGTGGCACTCACCGCCGGTGCAGACGACGTGGATGGCGTGGCAGGCGCGGAAACGGGTGTGCTCGGCGCGAGGCGGAGCGCGCTGGAAGAGATCAGAGGCAACATCAAGGCAGCGGGGCTGCAGGCGGTGGAGCGCGACGGCCGGTTCGCCCCGCGCGCGGATGCCGCCGCCGGAGGGCCAATCGGGGGGCAATGAAATCCGTCCATCTGGGTGCGGTCGACTATCTGAACGCGCGGCCGCTCGTCTTCGGGCTCGAGATGCATCCCGAGTTCATCCTGCGTTTCGACCCGCCGTCGAAATGCGCCGCGCTGCTGCACGAAGGGTCGATCGACGTCGGCATGATTCCGAGCATCGAGTACCTGCGCGGCGGTCCGTACTGCGCGGTGCCCGACGTAGCGATCGTCTCGGAAGGGGCCGTAGCTTCGGTGGCGCTTTTCAGCACGAAGCCGATCGAGCACGTCACGAGCATCGCCGCCGACACGAGCTCGCGCACCTCGAATGGCCTGCTCCGGGTGCTGTGCTACGAGATGCTCGGTATCGATCCCGAGTTCGTGCCGATGCCGCCGAATCCGCTCGAAATGCTGCGGTGGCACGATGCGGCGCTCGTCATCGGCGACGCCGCCCTGTTCTTCGATCACCAGGCGGCGGGTGTCGAGAAGATCGATCTGGGAGAGCGCTGGACGGGGATGACGGGGCTGCCGTTCATCTGGGCGTTCTGGGCGGGGCGGCCGGCCGCGCTGACCGGCCAGCAGGTACGCGCCCTCGTCGACGCGACCAACGCCGGGGTGATCGAATCCGATGCCATCGCCGCCGCGTATTGCGGGCGGGAGCGCGCCGAGCGCGGACAGCGGTATCTGAGGGAAAATATTCGGTACACCTGGGGCGACCGCGAAACTGCGGGGCTGCGCCGCTACTATGAGCTCGCCGTGAAACACAGCGTGGTCGATGAGGCCCGGGCGCCGATGTTCTACCGGACAGCGGGATGAGGTGATCGAGGATACGCCCGTGTACGAGCAGATCGCAGCGAAGGTAGCCGCGGGGGAGCGGATCGATGCCGCCGAGGCACTCGAGCTCTATGCGCACGCGCCGACGACGCTGCTGGGCCGCCTCGCCGACGGCATCCGCGCACGCAAGCACCCCTCGCGCCTGGTGACCTACATCATCGATCGCAACGTCAACTACACCAACGTCTGCGTGGCGCGCTGCAACTTCTGCGCGTTCTACCGTCCGGTAGGCTCGGCCGAAGGCTACGTGCTCGGCTTCGAGGAGATCTTCGGGAAGATCGACGAGACGATCGCGCTCGGCGGCGGCCAGCTGCTGCTGCAGGGAGGGCACAATCCCGATCTGCCGATCGAATGGTACGAGGATCTCTTCCGCGCCGTGAAGTCGCGCTACCCGGCGTTTCGCCTTCACGCGCTCTCGCCGCCTGAAGTCGTGCACATCTCGAGGCTGTCGCGCCTGCCGGTGCCGCAGGTGATCGAGCGGCTGGTGGCGGTCGGCCTGGACAGCATCCCTGGCGGCGGCGCCGAGATTCTCGTCGATCGCGTGCGCCGCCTGCTGAACTGCTACGGGAAGGCGACGGCGGACGAGTGGCTCGGCGTCATGCGTCACGCGCATCGGGCCGGCCTGCGGACGACGGCGACGATGATGTACGGCACCGTGGAATCCATGGAGGAGCGGATCGAGCACATGATGCGGCTGCGCGATCTGCAGGACGAGACCGGCGGCTTCACCGCGTTCATCACCTGGAGCTACCAGCCCGAACACACTGAGCTCGGCGGCGGCGAGGCCACCGGCGTCGACTACCTCCGCACCCTCGCGCTCGCGCGCATCATCCTCGACAACTTCGACAACCTGCAGGCGTCCTGGGTCACGCAGGGCGGAAAAGTCGGGCAGCTCAGCCTGGCGTACGGCGCGAACGACATGGGCAGCGTGATGATCGAAGAGAACGTGGTCCGGGCGGCGGGCGCGAGCTATTGCATGGACGAGATCGAGATCGTCCGCAACATCGAGAATGCGGGATTCACGCCCAAACGCCGCAACATGCACTACGAGATCCTCGGAGACCCGATCTTCCGCGAGCGCGAGGTGCCGCGCATGCTGGAGCTGGCAGTCGCACGGGCCGACGGCCGCGGCGGCGAGCCGGACGCGATGCGCGACTACGAGGCCCGCAGCGCGGCAGGGCGGCGGCAGCGGCAGCGGCAGCAGCCCTCGTGATCGTCCGGGCGCGCTGGCTCCTGCCCATCGACCGCCCCCCGATCGAGAACGCCTGGGTCCGTGTCGAGCGAGGCCTGATCACCGATGTCGGGACCGGAGCTCCACCGGAGCGAGGCGTCCTCGACCTCGGCGACTCGGCGATCCTGCCTGGCCTGATCAACGCGCACACACATCTCGAGCTTTCCTGGATGGGCGGGCGCATCCCGCCCAAGACGTCGACGGCTGCCTGGGTGACTGAGCTTGTCGCGCTCAGGCGGGGGGCGAGCCCGAGTGAGGACGTTCAGCGCACGGCGGCCGCCGACGCGGTCGGTCGCGCATGCTCGACAGGTACCGTGGCGTTCGGCGACATCGGCAATACGCTGCTGGCCGCCGACGTCCTGGCCCACGGCGGCGCGGCTGCGGTGCTTTTCCATGAGGTGCTTGGATTCGCGCCGCACGACGCGAATGCGCGCGCGGCAGACGCCGCAAATCGGGTGGTGAACGGGGTGAGGCCGCCCGTGCGGCCCGGGCTCGCGCCTCACGCGCCGTATTCGGTATCAATCGACCTGTTCAGGGCCGTGACGCGCGAGTGTGTGCAGCGGCATCTGCGGTCATCCGTTCATCTGGCGGAGTCGCCGCAGGAGGTCGAGCTCCTGCAGACGGGGCGAGGCGAGCTCGCCGACGTGCTCGAGACGCTTGGCGCCTGGAACCCTGCGTGGACGGCGCCGGGAATCGGCCCGGCCGAGTATCTCGATCGGCTGGGCGTGCTGCGACCCGGTCTGCTCGTCGTCCACGCCACGCATCTTGACCGCGAGGGGCTGGCCCTCGTGGGCGCGCGGGGGTGCACGATCGTCAGCTGTCCGCGCAGCAACCAGTGGGTGGGCGCCGGCGTTCCCCCGATTGACGCCTTCTACGCGTCGGGCGCGCCCGTTGCGTTCGGCACGGATAGCCTCGCCAGCGCCCCTGACCTGAACATGTTCGCCGAGCTGGGTGCGGCGCGCGGCCTTTCCACCGTCCCGGCGCGGCAATTACTGGACAGCGCTACGCGCGTCGGCGCACGAGCGTTGGGACTGGACGCCGCGCTCGGCACGATTGCAGCCGGCAAACGCGCCGCGCTCGTGACCGTGACCGTCCCGGCAGGCGAGCCGGATGTGGAAGAATACCTGGTGAGCGGAATCGCCAGCTCGCAGATTCGCGTGCTGCAAGGCGGGCAATTTTCTGAACCCTGAACCTGGAACCTGGAACCCTGTGAAC
>JBOGIX010000277.1:0-2904 GCA_050744685.1 Vicinamibacterales bacterium
CTTTTGGCCTGTTCATCGAACTGATCGAGCATTTCGTCGAAGGGCTGGTGCACATCTCCACGATGGCCGACGACTATTACCGATTTGTCGAGCGGGCGCACATCCTTCGGGGAGAGAATACCGGCAAGGCATACCGCCTCGGTGACCGCGTGTCCGTTCAGGTCGTCAAGGTCGATATGGAACGGCGGCAGGTCGACCTCGGCCTTGTCGATATCCTCGACGCCGTCAGGGAATCGGAACGGAACCGCGGGCCGCGGCGCAGCCGCGCGGAGCCGAAACGGCCACGGGTCGCTCGGGCGAGTCAGGCTCGAGGCTGGGTTGCGGCCACGCCAAAGAAGGACGGGGCAGGGAAAGAGCGCAAACGGAAGCAGCGGCTCGGGCGGCGCGAGCGGGTCGTTCGCCGGAAGCGGTGACGCTGGGGAGCTGGAGAAACCTATGCGAAATGTTCTCGGCACGGAGACTCGCCTCGACGATGCCTTTCTTGACGGGATGCGGCAGACGGTCGATCCGCCGGCCGACGCGGTGGCGCGGTCGCTCGTCGAGCGCGATGCCCATCGACTGGTCGGCGAGCTGATGAAGAACCGCCAGATGTGGGATCCCGATGGAGAGCCGTCGCGGTTGCTTCCCGAAGATGTGCGCTCGTACATGAAAGCCGCGAGCGCGCTGCCCGCCTGGCGCGACGAACGCCTGATCAACGAGGCCGAGGCCTTCTTTCTCCAGTACGGGCTCGCGTCGGCCACCTTGCTCGCGTGCGCCAGCCTGCCGCAGTGCTACGTCATGAAGTACGGCACAGAGGTCCTCGCGTACACGAAGTTCCTTCAGGTCGAGCCGACGCGGCGTATCCGTGAAACCGCCCAGATGGTGATGGACGTCATGTGCCCCGGCGGGCTCCGGCCGAACGGCCGCGGCATCCGCGCGACGATGAAGGTGCGCGTCATGCACGCCATCGTGCGCCATATGATCGACCACGATCCCCGCGCCAGAGCCAATCCCGCCGATCCCGCGCTGCGCGCCCGGTTTGGGCGTCCCGTCAATCAGGAGGACATGGTCTACACCCTCATGACCTTCTCCTGGGTCGTCGTCGATGGGTTTCGGGTGATGGGCTATCGGATGACCGATCTGCAGCGCGACGCGTACATCCACTGCTGGAATGTCGTCGGTGTCCTGATGGGGATCCGCGAGGAGCTGCTGCCAGCCCGTTCTGCCGACGCCGAGGAGCTGTTCAGCGCGATTCGCCGGAGGCAGCACGGGGAATCGGAGGCGGGCAGGAAGCTGACGAGCGCGCTGCTGAAGTCGGTCGAAGACTCGATACCGGGTCGACTGCACGATCCGTTGCCGGCGGCCCTGACGCGGAAGCTCGTCGGGGATCCGACCGCCGACGCGCTCGGCGTGGCGCGCGCGACCGGCCTGACGCGCGTGCGCCTCGCCGCGATCCTGGGCACGTGGGCTCTCGCCGCAGGCGTGCTCCGGCGCTGGTACAGCGATCGCCCCTTTCGATTCGCGTCAGAGAAGCTGCACAAAGCCATCCTCGTCCGCATGGGCCGCATGGGCGGCGTGCCATTCGACGTGCCGCCCGAGTTCGTCGAACGCTGGTTTCCGGACGAGAAGGCCGAGTCGGGAAGAAGGAGGCAGGAGGTGGGAGTCCGGAGGTAGGAGGCAGGAGGCAGGAGGTAGGAGGCAGAGGCAGGAGGCAGGAGGCAGGAGGCAGGGCATGGTTCAAGTCGACATCCCGTTCTCGTTTGGCGTCGGGGCGTTGCTGGCGACGGCCGTTGA
The DNA here is from genome assembly GCA_050744685.1 of Vicinamibacterales bacterium. GTDB lineage: Bacteria > Acidobacteriota > Vicinamibacteria > Vicinamibacterales > 2-12-FULL-66-21 > JACCXG01. The sequence goes on from JBOGIX010000277.1 coordinate 1,774, forward strand.
GGACGGACTCCGGTCCGATCGGCGCGCGTACTTCTATCTCCGGGGCCTCTCGGTGAACTTCATCCTCCAGGCCCTGTTCGTGCTCTGGTTGCCGGTATATCTGCTCGTGAGCCACTTCGGGTTCCAGACCTCGCACATGTGGTGGCACGGTGATGCATTGAGCGATCATCCGGTAGTGCTGCCGGCCTTCGTCGTCGCGTACTTCGCGTCGAGCCTCTGCGGTTATCACGCCGGCGTCTGGCTCGTCCTGCGCGGCCGATCGCGCGCCGCACTCGGGTTGTTCCTCGCCGGCTGCGCGTTCTTCATCGGATGGATCGCCCTGCAGCCGACCCGCACGCTGACGCTCGGCACCTATCAGGACTGGGCCGCCGGCCGGGCGGTCTGGATCTGGCACGACCAGCGCTTCATGATGCTGCTCGGCGCGGCCTTCGTGCTGTTCGTCGTGGCGCTCAGGATGTTCTATGCGGCCGTGCAGAAGGAGGCAAGGAGCGTGTCGCGTGCGGGCATGCGGCAATGATGCTGAGATCCGTTACCTCCATCACCGATGATGCAGGACGGGCAACCCCACCTGACGAAGCAGCTCCTCGAACCGCGGATCGGTCCGCAAGCTGTCGAAGCGGTGATCGACGGCCATGAACGAGATCTGATCGTCGTGCTCGTCGACGGCGCGTTCGAGGTAGTCGAAGGCCCGGCGTTTCTGGCCGAGCTCGCCGCAGACCATGGCCAGCCACACCGGCGGGCAGTGGCCCCCATCGAGCAGTTCGCGCAGGAGCCGTTCCGCATCCATCGTCCGGCCGCCGCGCGCGTACCACATCGCGAGGAGCGCGACGAAGAACGGCGCGCGGCGCGCGAGCTGCACGCCTTTCTCCTGGGCCGAGATGGCCTCCTCGATGCGGCCGTGTCCCGCCAGCGTGCTGCTCAGATACCAGTAGGCCCCCTCGAGGTTCGGGTCGAGCGCCATGATCTCGCGCATCTGGCGCTCGGCGGTCTCGAAGTGCCGCGCGCAGATCAGGATCTGGCAGACGATGAACGGCATGATGAGCCAGAGCGGGTCGATCTGCCGCGCACGGTCGGCGTGGGCCAGCGCCTTGTCGAAGCGGCCGAATCCGCAGAGCAGCAGCGCGTAATAGC
>JBOGIX010000278.1:0-5593 GCA_050744685.1 Vicinamibacterales bacterium
CGAGCTTGGCCATGAGCGTCGCGAGCAGGAACTCCGCCGGCGACAGCAATCGGGTGTCTTGAGGCATTTTTTATATTCCGGGGCTCCGCCCCGGACGCCGGCTCGGTCGCCTGCGCATATCGGCTCACGACCGCGGCACCCGCCCCGCACTCCGGCTGTGTCGCTCGGGGATTCTGCCTCCGCGCCGGCCCATTCATGCGGCCGAAGGGCGCGACGCCGCCCAACGGTATAACTATAACATTTACCGCAAGTTGAGGGGCCGGATCGGGCCGAGGCGGCTTACTTTTGGCCCGTCGCTTGATATGATGAGGGGATGATCCGTCCGTTTCTCGTCGGCTTCGCCACCACGCTGAAGCACATCTTCAAGAAACCCATCACCGTCAACTATCCGGACGAAAAGATCCCGATGTATCCCAAATACCGCGGGAAGCAGGTGTTGATGCGGGACGAGAACGGGCTCGAGAAATGTGTCGCCTGCGGCCTGTGCGCCGTCGCCTGTCCGGCCGACGCCATCTACCTGGAGGCGGCCGAGAACGACGGCACCGTCCAGGCCGGGCCGCGCTACGCGAAGGTCTACCAGATCCACAAGACCCGCTGCATCTTCTGCGGCTACTGCGAAGAAGCGTGCCCGGTCTCGGCGATTTTCATGGGCAAGGACTACGAGCTCGCGGTCTACAGCAACAAGGACTTCATCTGGGACAAGAAGGATCTTCTTGTTCCTGCGCCGTCGGTGGCTCCGCAGGCTCAGGCTCGATCCTGAAATGCCATGAATGCCAGGAATGCGGGCAACCGGGCATGGCTGACATTCATGGCATTCATCGCATTCCTGCGCATTCATGGCATTGCCAGTGCTGTTTGGCGCCCTCGGTGACATCCACGGTGATTTCGAGGCGGCCAGGCGCATCATGACGCGGCATTCCGAGGTGCCGTTCTGGGTCTGTGTCGGGGACCTCGCCGACGGCGACGGCCGGTATGAGGCACTGCCCGTTCCGCTGCACTGGATCAAGGGGAACAACGAGAACTTCGACCGCATCGGCGCTGGAGATTTCCCGGAAAATCTGAATTTCCTGGAGAACGGGCAAGCGTGTGAGGTCGGGGGGCTGCGGATTGCCGGACTCGGGGGCACCCATGCGCCGAGCTGGTACGACACGGCGGCGGCCGACCTGCCACACCCCAGGAAGGGGAGCGCCAAGGCGACGGAGCTGGCAGACAAACGGCGTCATTTCGTTCGCCAGGAAGTGGACGCGTGCAAGGCCCTCGGCAGCGTCGACGTGCTCCTGACGCACGAGGCGCCGCGGCCGTTCCGCGTGGGCCGCATGGATGCGGGGAAGACGCCCATCAACGAGGTGCTGGCCTCGCTGCACCCGAGGCTGCACCTGTTCGGGCATCATCACCGGTTCAGCGAACAGGACGTGCGCGGGGTCAAGTCGACCGGACTCGATCTCGTGTCGCGATCGTATCTGTTGATCGATGCCCGGACGCTCGACTACGAACTGCGGCCCGCCGTCGCCGCGCCATGATCGTGACGCGGCGGCTACCGTGGGCAGGCGGCGAACCCACCCCATGCGACGGGATGCAGGCGCGCTGCGGCAGGGCGAACCCACCTCCGCGGGAGGGAAGGCGGACGCGCGACGGCAGGCAAGCAATAGCAACTAGCGACAGCGAAGAATGACACCCTTCACGGAAGAACTCGCGAAACGTGTGCTGGTCTGCGACGGCGCCATGGGGACGATGCTCTATGCGAAGGGAGTGTTCGTCAACCGGTCGTTCGACGAGCTGAACCTGACGCAGCCGGATCTCGTGGCCGAGGTGCACCAGGCATACGTGCGCGCCGGCGCGGACGTCATCGAGACGAATACGTTCGGCGCCAACCGCGTGAAGCTCACGCCGTTCGGCCTGGGCGATCGCGTCAAGGCGATCAACGCCCAGGGGGCCCGCATTGCCCGGCACGCCGCCAGGGAGCAGGCGTATGTGGCCGGTTCCATCGGCCCGCTCGGCATCGACCTCGAGCCCTGGGGCAAGACCGGCGTGGACGAGGCCGAGGAGTACTTCCGCGAGCAGGCGGCCGGTCTCCTTGAGGGACCCATCGACCTCTTCGTGCTCGAGACCTTCCACGACGTGCACGAGATCGCCGCAGCGATCCGCGCCGTGCGCAGCCTGAGCGACCTTCCCCTCGTCGCGCAGGTGACGACCGAAGAGGACGGCAACACGTTGCACGGCACCCCGCCCGACGTGTTCGTGCCGCAGCTCGAGGCGCTCGGCGCCACGGTCGTCGGCACCAACTGCAGTGTCGGGCCTGCGGGCATGCTCGAAACGATCGAGCGGATGGCGCGCGTGGCGCACGTGCCGCTCTCGGCGCAGCCCAATGCCGGACGCCCGCGTGAAATCGAAGGACGCCACATCTACCTGTCGTCGCCGGAATACATGGCGTCTTACGCCCGCCGCTTCGTGAACAGCGGCGTGCGGCTCGTCGGCGGCTGCTGCGGGACGACGCCGGATCATATTCGTCATATCAAGGCGGCGGTGCGCGCCCTGGCCACGACAACGCGCCCGGCGGCGCGGGCGCGGGAGGCGGAGAAGACCGCGTCGCCGCCGCTCGTTGCGCCGGTGGCCCGGGGCGAAAAGTCACGCCTGGCCAACGCGCTCGCGCGCGGCGTGTTCACGGTCACCGTGGAGCTGATGCCGCCCCGCGGGCACCAGGCCGCCGCGCTCGTCGAGCAGGCGCGGCAGTTGCGGATCCACGGCGTGGACTTCGTCAACATCCCGGACGGACCGCGCGCGAGCGCACGCATGAGCGCGCTCGCCGCCTCGCTCGTCGTCCAGCAGCAGGCGGGCCTCGAGACGATCCTCCATTACACGTGCCGCGACCGCAATCTGCTGGGGATGCAGTCGGATCTGCTGGGCGCCCATGCGATGGGCGTCCGCAACCTGCTCATCATCACCGGCGATCCGCCCCGCGCCGGCGACTATCCCGACGCGACCGCCGTCTTCGACGTCGACTCGATCGGCCTCACCAACGTCGTCGCGCGCCTGAACCGCGGGCACGACATCGGCGCGCAGCCGATCGGCGATCCGACGGCGTTCCACATCGGCGTCGCGCTCAATCCGGGTGCGGTCGATCGGGACGACGAGATTCGCCGCTTTCGCTATAAGGTCGAGGCCGGGGCAGAGTTCGCGATCACGCAGCCCGTCTTCAGTGCCGCGGAGCTCGCGGCGTTCCTGAAACAGATCGATGGCGCACGCATCCCCATCCTTGCCGGCGTGATGCCGCTCGAGAGTTTGCGACACGCCGAGTACATGGCCAACGAAGTGCCAGGCGTGCGCGTGCCCGATGCCGTCGTCGAACGCATGCGCCGGGCCGAAGCCGCCGGCCAGGCGGCGGCCGAAGGCGTGGCGATCGCGCGTGAGGTCGTGTCGGAGATCCGTCCGCTGGTGCAGGGACTGCAGATCTCGACCGCGGCGGGCGCGGTCGAGGCAGCCTTGCGGGTGATGGAGGAAGTCACCGCATGAGCCGCCGGCCGCGAATTGCTTTGCTCCACCGTTACGCTCGGGATATATTCGCCAAGCTGTTGTGGCAGCAACGGTTTCCGGTCCCCGACTTGCAGCAAACCGGCTTTGCGCGTGTTCGCCCGACGGCGAACGTGCAGGGATGACTGAATGGCCTTATTCGATCAGAAGAGCGACACTGACGAGGAACTGGTATCCGGATCGGACGCTGCAACACGCGCGCTGTCGGTAACGGCGGTCGAAAACGATTTCGTCGAGGGCGTCTACGACAAACTGGCCAAGGTCTACGATTACATCTTCGGTCCGACGCTGCATCCGGGGCGGATACAGGCCATTCAGCGGATGGGAATCGCGAGCGGCGAGCGCGTGCTCGAGGTCGGCGTCGGGACCGGGATCAACTTGTCGCTCTATCCCAAGGACTGCGCCATCACCGGCATCGACTTCTCCTCGTCGATGCTCGAGAAGGCGCGCGAGCGGGCCGCGCGCAAGGACGTGCCCGGCAGCGTCCGGCTGCTGCAGATGGATGCCGCCGACATCAAGTTCCCGGACGATACCTTCGACATCGTCTACGCACCGTACCTGATCAGCGTCGTGCCCGACCCGATCAAGGTCGCGCAAGAGATGCGCCGCGTCTGCCGCCCCGGAGGCCGGATCATCTTCCTCAACCATTTCCTCAGCCCCAACCCGATCCTCTCGCGTCTGGAACGGCTCATCTCGCCTATGACCATCCACATCGGCTTCAAGGCCGATCTCGATCTTCCGGCATTCCTGGCGCAGGCCGATTTGCGACCGATCTCGATCGAGAAGGTGAACTTCCCGCGGATCTGGTCGCTCGTCACCGCGGTCAAGTAAGTCGCTCGAGGATCCTGGCGGCGGCAACAGCCGCTCCATCGCTCCGCGCGCGCACCGGCGCGGGTGGTTTCGCCGCGAGCCGGTCCAGCCCTGCTTTCCAGCGGCCATCCAGGAACGTCTGCATCTCCAGCGGCTCGCATCGCAGGTAGGTTGGCATTTCGCGAACCAGCACATCGTACTCGGGAAAATTCCCGCGCGGCGTGTAGAGCATCGCCGCGCCGTTTGCGATGCAGTCGGAGATGATCCCGTATCCAGGTTTCGTGATGACGACATCGACGGCGCGGACGAGGTCCTCGTAGCGGAGCGCCCGGTCGTAGATGTCGTCCTCCGTGACGCCGAACACGCCGGCGGGGAGGTGCGCGAGATCGCCGCGGCCGCCGGTCAGCACGATTCCCCAGCTCGCCGTGCAATCGAGTGACGCCAGGGGCAATCGCTCGACGCCGTAGCCGCCGAACGAGACGAGCGCGAGCGGACGATCCTGCGGCAAACGGAGATCGTCGCGCACCTGTTCACGGCTGCGGTCGGTGCGTGCGTGACGGGCGACAAAGGGCAGATCGATCAGCGGCGAAATCGATTCGAACCCGCCATGCATCGGGAGCCGCCAGCCAGCGTCCGCGGCCGCGTAGGCCTCCGCGGTGCGCGCGACGAGATCGTCAACGCCGTCCGCCGACGATGCGTACGCGCGATAAATCCAGTCCCAGGTGAAGTTGCTGCAGACCACGGACGGCACGTTCGCGCGGCGCGCCGCCGCGCAGGCCAGCGCCGGCGCGTCCGAAACCACGAACCGGGCTCGCCCTCGCGCGAGCACGTCGGCCTCGCGTTCGACCAGCGCCGGCAGCCGATCGGCGAACGCCCGCGCCCGCGCAATCGTCTCGCGCTCGTCGAGCCGGAGCGCATCGATCTGGACGACCCCGGTATCCGTCTCCGCCGCCTGGAGCTCAATAGCCCCGCGCACCGTACGCGCGAACAACCACGCTGGCGCGCTGGTCCGCACGACGACGCGCAGGTCCGCAGGACGCGCGCCGAGCAGCGCGTTGATGATTTCAATCTGACGGATGGAGTGGCCGAAGCCGTGGCCGGACACGTAGAAGAAAACCGCTGGCACTTTCGCTGCGCGGTTTCAGTAATGCGCATGAATGCGCATGAATGCCAAGAATGCCAAGAATGCCGGACTGATCCCGCGGCGAGATCGCGGCAAAAGGCCGTGTCGAATCGGCCATTCATGGCATTCATG
>JBOGIX010000279.1:0-3082 GCA_050744685.1 Vicinamibacterales bacterium
CGACAAACCCGTCGTCGACGCGGCTGCTGCCGACCGCGGACGCCGTACGTGGGCGCGGGAGTGCATCGACTGCCATGGGACGCAGGCCCGCGGCGCCGACAACGGCCCGAACCTGGTGCGATCGGTCCTGGTGCTGCGCGATCGGTACGGCAGCGAGCTCGGGCCTTTCCTGAAGAAGGGCCACAAAATGCAGAGCGGCACGCCGAGCGCCTCGCTCACCGCCGAGCAGGTCACCGATCTCGCGCATTTCCTGAGGCAGCGCGTGAACGACGGGCTGCGCGGCTCGCCGCTGTTCCAGCCGCAGAACGTGCTGACGGGCGATCCGAAGGCCGGCGCGGCATTCTTCGAGGGCGACGGCAAGTGCGGGACGTGCCACTCGCCGACGGGCAACCTGGCCGGGATCGGCACGCGGCTCCAGCCGATCGACATTCAGCAGCGATTCCTGTTTCCCGGTGGGCGCGGCGGTGGACGCGGGCGGGGCGCGGCTCCCACCCCCGCCGGTGCCACGGCCGTGCGTGTCACCGTCACGCCCCGCGAGGGCGCACCGGTCTCCGGCGTGCTGGTGCAGATGGATGATTTCTTCGTGTCGGTCCGCGCCGCCGACGGGACGACGCGGACGATCCGGCGTACGCCCGGAATGAAGATCGACCGCGAGGATCCGCTTGCGTATCACATCGAGCTGCTCGATCGACTGTCCGACAAGCAGATGCACGACGTCGTCGCTTACCTGGAGACACTGAAATGAAGCGTTCCGCCTGCATCGCCGGTGTCCTCGCGCTGGCCGCGGCCGCCGTCGCGGCGCAGGGCCGCGGGTGGGTCGATCCGGCGACGTTCACCCAGCCGCCAACCGACAGCTGGCCGACATACAACGGCGACTATTCGGGCCGGCGGTTCAGCCCGCTCACCAAGGTGACCGACCAGAACGTCCAGCACCTGAGCCTGGGCTGGACGTATCGCATCGCGCCAGGCCTCGGGGGTCCAATCAAGGGCACACCGATTCAGGTCAACGGCGTGCTCTACGTGACCGTTCCCGATCACGTGTGGGCGCTCGACGCGCGGAGCGGTCGCGAGCTCTGGCACTACGCGTGGGAATCGAAGGGCGGCATCCACATCGGCAACCGCGGCGTGGCGATCGCCGGCGACTCGCTGTATTTCGAGACGCCCGATTGCCACCTCGTCTCGCTCGGCGTGCGCGACGGCAAGGAGCGCTGGCGGAAAGAGATCTGCGATCTCGATCAGTTCTATTACGGATCGGTGGCGCCGGTCGTGGTGAAGAACCACGTGATCGCCGGCGTCAGCGGCGACGACCTCGACATCCCGGGTTACGTGCAGGCCCACGACCCTGAAAGCGGCGAGATGCAGTGGCGCTGGTGGGTAGTGCCGCAGAAGAAAGGCGAGCCGGGCTCCGAGACCTGGCCGAACGAGGACGCCATGAAACATGGCGGCGGCATGACCTGGCAGCCGATCACCTACGATCCCGACCTGAACCTGATCTTCGTCACCACGGGCAATCCGCAGCCGGTCATCGCGCACAAGAACCGCGCCGGCGACAACCTCTTCACCGGCTCCATCGTCGCGCTCAACGCCGACACGGGGAAGATGGTCTGGTATTTCCAGTCCTCGCCGCACGACACGCACGACTGGGACTCGACGCAGACGGCCGTCGTGTTCGACGCGGAGTTCAACGGGCAGAAGCGCAAGCTCATCGCCCAGGCGGCCCGAAACGGCCACTTCTTCGTCCTGGATCGGACCAACGGCAAGGCGCTCGTCTCGACCGAGTACGTCAAGACGAACTGGTCCAAAGGGTACGACGCGAAGGGACAGCCGATTCCCGATCCGGCGAAGTTCCCGCAGCTCGATGGTGCGCTCGTCTCGCCCAACCAGGGAGGCGCAACCAACTGGCCGCCGCCAAGCTTCAGCCCGCAGACGGGATTGTTCTACGTGAGCGCGGGGCGCGCTTACAGCGTGTATTACATCTACGACCCCAGCGACAACCCGCAGGGCTGGGGCGGCACCGACCGCGGCGGCTGGGCCGAGTCGATGCTGCAGGCGATCGATTACAAGGACGGCAAGGTCCGCTGGAGCCACAAGTGGGCGGGCAACGTCCGCTCCGGCGTGCTGAGCACCGCCGGCAACCTGGTGTTCACCGGCGGCAGCTCGAGCGATCTGGTGGCGTTGAACGCGACGACCGGCGCGGCCCTGTGGCAAGGGCGGCTGAACAGCGCCGTCAGCAACGGCCCGATCACGTACGAGCTCGACGGCCGCCAGCACGTCATCGTCGGCGCGGGCGATACGTTGTGGGCGTTTGTGATGAACCCGCCACCGGCAGCCACGAGCGGCTCGGCAGGCGTGCAATAGCGGAGATCCGATGAAATTTTCCGTCATGCGAATCCTGCCGCGCCTCGTACTCGCCGCGGCCGTCGTGTCTTCGCTGCACGTGGCCGCCGCGGCAATGCCCGCCGTGCGTGCCGAAGTACAGAGGGACCAGGGCGCATCGCCCGCACCGACGGGCCGCCGCGGCAGACGGATCGCCGAGGCTGACGGCCAGCCGCGCGTCAAGGCGCTCGTCGTGAGCGGCGGCTGCTGCCACGACTACACGCTGCAGGCCAGGGTGATCATGGACGCGATCTCGAAGCGCGTGCCCGTCGACTGGATGGTGGCCGTCCAGGGAGGCCGCGGCACAACCGGCCGGCTTCCCGTGTACGAGAACGCCGACTGGGCGGACGGCTACGACATCGTCGTGCACAACGAATGCTTCGCCGACATCGACGACCCCGCATTCATCCGGCGAATCACCGCGCCGCACCAGAAAGGTCTGCCGGCGGTCGTGATCCATTGCGCGATGCACACGTTCCGCGCGGCGGCCGCGGACGACTGGCGCGAATTCCTTGGCGTCACCACGCGCCGGCACACGAAGCAGTTCAACATCCCCGTGAAGATCGCGGCGAGCGACCACCCGGTGATGGATGGCTTCCGCGCGGACTGGGTCACGCCGTCCGACGAGCTGTACGTGATCGACAAGTTCTGGCCGACTGCCCGCGCGCTCGCGACCGCGATCAGCCCCGAGGACAAGCGCGAATAC
>JBOGIX010000280.1:0-2545 GCA_050744685.1 Vicinamibacterales bacterium
TCTATCCGGGCGCCGTGCTGTTCGAGGGGACCATGCTGTCGGAAGGCCGCGGGACCACGCGGCCGTTCGAGCTCGTTGGCGCGCCCTGGATCGACGGCGAGCGGCTGGCAGACGCCATGAACGCGCGCCGCCTTCCCGGCGTGCACTTCCGCCCCGTGTTCTTCGAGCCCACGTTCCAGAAGCACGCGAAGAAGAGCTGCGGCGGGTGCCAGATCCACGTGACGGACCGGCGGGCATTCGAGCCCGTGCGCGCGGCGGTGGAGTGGCTCGCCGAGTTCAGGCGCCAGCAGCCGGCCTCGTTTGCCTGGCGCGAGCCGCCGTACGAGTACGAGCACGACAGGTGGCCGATCGATATCCTCTACGGCTCGGACCGGCTCCGTACCACACTCGACCGCGGCGACGACGTCGCCCCGCTCGTCGCCTCGTGGAAGCCCGACGAGGAGGCGTTCCGTCGAGTCCGCGAACGCTATCTGCTCTACTGATCGATCGCGCCTGGATTGTGAACAACAACTTGTGGCTTCCGGCTTCAGCCGGAAGAATGCCGCGTCGCGGATCTTCCGCCTGACCAGCCGTCGCCAAGGCTACGGCGGTCCGCCGAAGCGCTTCGCGCGAAGGCGGAAGGCACCCGTCCGGTGAGAGCTGTAAGCTGGAAGCTGGAAGCTGAGTTTACGTCTGTAAGTTCTCCGCAGCCGCGCGCGCCGCTCTGATCTGCCTGGCATGCTTGTGGGCGTGCTCGGCGTAGATCCGCAGCCAGGTCTCTACCGTGTAGCGGCCGCTCTCCGAATGCGTCCCCTCGCGGGTCCAGTCGGTCGGCGCGAGGCGCTCCAGCAGCTCCGCGGTCGCCGCCCTCGCATACTTGAACAGCTCCAGCGAGCTCTCGTGCGGCCTGTCGTAATGGAGCTTGCGGGCGAATTCCTCCTGGTCGTACCCCTGAATCAACGGCCGGTCCTCGACCAGCAGACGTCGCAGCCGCACGGCCGACGTCATTTCGCTGTCCGCCAGGTGGTGCACGATCTCGCGCGCGGTCCAGCGTCCCGGCCCCGGGCGCGCGTCGAGCTCTTCGGGCGTAATCTTCAACAACGCCTCGGCGACCGCGGCGTAGCCGTCGCGGTACTGGGCAATCAGTTTCTCGCGTGTCTCGTGGTCCATGCGCCTACCCTCTCGTCTTCGCGATCCCGGGCGCTTTCTGCTCCTGCGCCGTCTGCGGGACCATGTGATGCGCGGTCAGGAACCTCTTCAACTCCTCGAAGGCATGTTCGGCCGAATCCACACGACAGAGTAGATCCAGATCCGCTTCATTTATGGCCCCCCACTCCGCGAGGGGCCGGAGATCGAACACCTCGTTCCAGTACTCGCTGCCGTACAGGATCACCAGCAGCTTCTTGGACAGCTTCCGCGTCTGCGCGAGCGTCAGGATCTCGAACATCTCGTCCAGCGTGCCGAACCCGCCGGGGAAGATCACCAGCGCCTTCGCCAGGTACGCGAACCAGAACTTGCGCATGAAGAAGTAGTGGAACTCGAAGTGCAGCCCCTTCGTGATGTAGCGATTGGGCCCCTGCTCGAATGGCAGCCGGATGTTCAGGCCGACCGTCTTGCCGCCGGCTTCGAACGCTCCGCGGTTGGCGGCTTCCATGATTCCCGGGCCGCCCCCCGACGTCACCACGAAGCGGCGCCGCGGCTCCTCCAGCGACAGGCTCCACGTCGTCAGCATGCCGGCGAGCTCGCGGGCGTCCTCGTAGTAGCGCGACCATTCGATGGCCTTGCGGCTGCGCTTCAGCAGCATCGCGTGATCGGCCGCCTTGCGGCCGCGCTTGGCCTGCAGCGTCCTGAGCGCCTTCTCGGCTTCCAGCCTGCTGTGCACGCGCGCCGAGCCGAAGAACACGACCGTGTCCTGGATGTTCTCCTTCTTGAATCTCCGCGCCGGCTCGAGGTATTCGGCCAGCAGACGAATCGGACGCGCTTCCTGGCTCTCGAGAAACTCCAGATCGTGATACGCGAGTGGTTGCTTCGGCATGCTCGAAAAACTGTATCATTTTCAAACTGCCATCCTGTTTCGCAACAGGATGAGCTTCGTGCGTTCGCGCTCGCGATGGCGCGTGCAGCCTGCCTCGCCAGGAACCAGGAAAAGGATTGGAATGTTGCTGCATCGGGTCAGAGTCAGAATCACACTTGCGCTTGCCGCGGCCGTCCTCACGGCCGCCATCTTCACGACGATCGATGCTCCCGTCCACGCCCAGCGACAGAGCTCGGGATGGCAGCTGCCGCCAGAGGCCCCGGACACGAAGAACCCGCTCGCGGTCGACGACGCACTGCTCGCGACCGGCAAGAAAGTCTTCGGCGACAAGTGCCAGAAATGCCACGGGCCGAAGGGGCTCGGCGACGGGCCGGACGCCGATCCCGAGCATGCGGAGGACATGAATCTCACCAACCCGAAGCGCGCCGATCGCAATCCGGACGGTGTCGTCTTCTTCAAGGTCATGAACGGGCGCCGCAACCCCAAGATGCCGGCGTTCAAGGAAGAGCTGTCGAAGGATCAGGTGTGGGC
>JBOGIX010000281.1:0-3404 GCA_050744685.1 Vicinamibacterales bacterium
GGGGCGAAGCCCCTCGGATCTGGAGATTGAGATAATGACGAAGCCAGTGCGCAGGTTGGCAACCTCGGCGGTGATGCTCGCAGCATTTGCCCTCTCCGGCTGCTCCTACAACAAGTTCACCGGATCGGAAGAAGCGATCAAGGCGCAGTGGGGCCAGGTGCAGAATCAGCTGCAGCGGCGGAACGACCTCATTCCGAACCTCGTGGAGTCCGTCAAGGGCTTCGCCACGCAGGAGCGGGAGATCTTCACGCAGATCGCCGCGTCACGAGAGAAGCTCGCCGGGGCGCAGACGCCGGAGGACACGATCAAGGCGGCCAACGAACAGTCGTCCGCCCTCGCCCGCCTGCTCGTCATCGTCGAGAACTATCCGAACCTCAAATCAGACGTCAACTTCCAACGGTTGATGGATCAGCTCGAAGGCACGGAGAACCGTATCTCGACCGAGCGCATGCGCTACAACGAGCGGGTGCAGGAATACAACACCCTGCGCCGCCGCTTTCCGTCGAACGTGACCGCGAAGGTCTTCGGCTTCAAGGAATATCCCTACTTCGAAGCGCCTGCCGACGCGCAGCAGGTACCAAAGGTGAACTTCGGCCGCTGAGCGCGTTCCGCGCCGGTCTCCGCGTTCGCACGCGCCGTTGCGGAGTGGCCGGACCCCTATGCCACCCGCCGAAAAATGATCCCCGCCGCAAGAATGCCCCCTGGTAGCAAGAGGCCGCCCGCGAGGAATGAAGAGGATGAGCAAAAACCGCCGCAAGATTGCCCCCTGGCAGCAACAGGCCGCCCCGCGAGGATGAGAAACGACCGCCGCAAGGTGGCCCCCTGGCAGCAACAGGCCGCCCGCGAGGCCAGCGGCAACCGCCGCAAGATTGCCCCCTGGTGGCAACAGGCCGCCCGCGAGGACGAGCGAAGCCCCGTGCGCCTGCTGGCGTGGGTGGGGATCGCGCTGTGCCTGCTCGGCGGCCACGGGCTCGTTGTCGCCGGCGCGCCGCAGGATCCGGCGCCGGATCTGCCCGCGCCGATCAATCAGAGTGACGACCCGCTGCTGAAGCCGTTCGTCTGGCGATCCATCGGCCCCGCGAACATGGGCGGCCGCGTGGACGACATCGCCGTGGACGAGACCAATCCGTCGACGATCTACGTGGGCTTCGCCACCGGCGGCATCTGGAAGACGATGAACAACGGCACCACATGGACGCCGATCTTCGATACCTATCCAGTCTCGTCGATCGGCGACATCGGGCTCGCCCCTTCCGACCCGAGCGTCCTCTATGTCGGCACCGGCGAGGCGAACAATCGGCAGAGCTCGTCGTTCGGCGCCGGTGTCTACAAATCGGTCGACGGCGGCCGGCAGTTCGAGTACATGGGTTTGAAGGAAACGCAGACCATCGCCCGCGTCGTCGTGCACCCGAAGGATCCGAACATCGTCTATGTGGCGGCGGTCGGCCACCTCTTCGGATCGAACCCCGAGCGCGGGTTGTACAAGACGACCGACGGCGGCAAGACCTGGACGAACACGAAGTTCATCGACAACGACACCGGCTTCACCGACGTGGTGATCGATCCGTCGAACCCGAACGTGTTGTTTGCCGCGTCGTATCAGCGGCGGCGGCAGCCGTGGGGCTTCAACGGGGGCGGCCCGGGGAGCGCCCTCTGGAAGACGACCGACGGCGCGAAGACCTGGACGCGCCTGACGGGCAACGGCCTTCCCGATCATCCGATCATCGGCCGCATCGGCCTGGCGATCGCGCGGTCGAAGCCGGAGACGATCTACGCGACGATCGAAGTCGGCCCGAGCGGCGGCGCCGGCGCAGGCGTGAACGAAGACGGCACGCTCGTGCCGCCGGGACAAGGGCGTGGCGGCGGACGCGGCGGCGACCCGCCCCCGCCGGATCCGAAGAAGAGCGGCGTCTGGCGCTCGGACGATGGCGGGAAGACGTGGCGGTTTCTGTCGAATCAGGGCGATCGCTGGATGTATTACAGCAAGATTGCGATCGATCCCACCAACCCGGAGATCGCGTATCAGGGGGGCGCACCCTTTTTCAAGACGGTCGACGGCGGCCGGAGCTGGCGCGCGGTGAGTGGTATCCCGCACAGCGACCATCACGCGTTCTGGATCAACCCGCGCAACCACGATCACATCCTGCTCGGCAACGACGGCGGACTGACGGTCACTTACGACCAGGGCGCGACGTGGGAGTACGTCAACACGATGCCGCTCGGACAGTTCTACGCGATCAGCGTGGACATGCGGAAGCCGTATCACGTCTGCGGCGGGCTCCAGGACAACGGCAGCTTCTGCGGGCCGAGCGCTACGCGGACGGCCAACGGGATCGTGAACTCCGACTGGTACCGCATCGGCGGCGGCGACGGCTTCTACACGCAGAACGATCCCACGGACTGGACCATCCTCTACTGGGAATCGCAGGACGGCAACACGAGTCGCACGGACCTCCGCGCCGGCCGCTCGACCGGGATTCGCCCGCGCCCTGGCCCGCCCACCGGACGCGGCGGCGCCTCGCAGCCGGCCGAGACCGACGGTACGACGACAGCGACGGCCCCCGTGGGCACGGATGCGCCCTACCCTCTCGCGACGACTGCCGGCTCGAACGTCGTCCCCGCTCCTCCGCCAGGCACGAACTACCGCTTCTACTGGAGCACGCCGTTCATCCTCTCGCCCCACAACCCGCGCACGATCTATCTCGGCGGCGATCGGGTGTTTCGTTCGCTCAATCGTGGCGAGACGTGGACGGCATCTCCGGATCTGACCAACAACATCGGCCGGAACGACCGGCCGATCATGGGCGTGCCCGGCACGGCGCCGATGGCGTCGAAGCACGACGGCGCGGCCTCGTACAGCAACATCGTGACGATCAGCGAGTCGCCGGTGATCCCTGGTGTGCTTTGGGCGGGCACCAACGACGGCAACGTCCAGGTGAGCCGCGATGGCGGCGCCACCTGGAAGAACGTTGTCGGCAACGTGAACGGTGTGCCGAAGGAGACGCACGTCTCCCGTGTCGAAGCGTCCCCCTTCGACGGCGCAACGGCGTATGTCTCATTCGACGGGCACCGCACGGACGACCACAAGCCATATCTGTTCGTCACGCGCGATCTCGGCGAGACATGGACGTCCATTGCGCGCAACCTGCCGGAAGGCAACATCAACGTCGTCAAGGCGGACCCGAAGAACCGGAACCTGCTCTATGTGGGCACGGAGTACGGCTTCTACATCTCGCTCGATGGCGGCGTCGAGTGGAAGCGCTTCATGACCGGCCTGCCGGCCGTGCGCATAGACGATGTGCTGGTGCATCCGCGAGAGAATGACCTGGTCCTGGCGACCCACGGCCGGAGCATCTGGATCCTGGACGACATCACGCCGCTCCAGCAGCTGTCCGAGCAGCTGA
>JBOGIX010000282.1:0-3736 GCA_050744685.1 Vicinamibacterales bacterium
AACCGAACCAGCGCAGGATCATGCTGAACGCGCTGCTCTGGATCGCGAGAGTGGACGTGCCGTCGCAGGGTGTTGTCGATACGATCACCGCAGCCGACCTGACGCAGAACCTGGACGACAAAAAGAAGAAGTGAACGGGCGCGTTCAGCCGCGGCGCGCGCATGTTCTGACGAGAGTGCGGCTGCGCCGTACCCGTTCGCGGGGCCCCGCCCACGACTCGTTGGGGGCACTGGGCCGCGATCCCTGGCCGCGATTCGTGCCGGAGCTCCGAGCCCGAGCTCCGAGCCCGAGCCCGAGCCCCGAGTCGCGAGCCTTGACAGCCTGGCGCCGTTCCCCGCACACTCCGCCCGCGTCTCGTCGGCGCCGCTCGGTCATGCCTGCGGTGTCAGCGATGACCCGATCAGGAGGCCACACGCTCATGCCACGCCCTCGAAAGTGCCTGTTGTCGGTAGCCTTGCTGCTGCTCTTCGGCGCTGCCAGCTCTCTCTGCTTCGCGCAGCAGCCCGCGGAAAAGACGATCCACGACAAGGTGCAGCTGTTCATCCCTTACAAGGACTACTCGCAGGAGGAGAACACGCGCATCCTCGCGATGTACAAGTGGCTCAGGGTGGCAGACGTCTCCGACGGCATGGACGTCGTCGGTCTCCAGGACATCGGCATCGTCGATCCGGAGATTCACGCGCTGTGGAAGGACACCGAGAAGTTCACGCACCGGACCGTGGGCATCGCGGTCACGGCCCGCTATGTGCCCACCAACCGGCGTGAGCCGAAGATGGAGCAGGACGTCATCAACCGGTGGTACAGCACCATCACGTCGGAAGCGTTCATGAAGGTGCTGGCGCCCGGCGCCATGCTGGTGATCGACGCGATGGAGGACGGCGAGTCGCGCAGCATCGGTTCCTCGAACATCCTCGCCTGGAAGAAGCTCGGCATGGTCGGCCTGGTCACGAGCGGCGGCCTCGCGGACACCGACGAAATCACCTATCACAAGGTGCCGGTCTGGTTCCGCCGCCTTGCCCGCGGCATCCGTCCCGGTCGCAACGAGCTCGAGTCGGTGAACCGGCCGGTAACGATCGGCGGCGTGCTGGTCCGTCCCGGCGACGTGGTGGTCGCTGATGGAGACGGCGTGGTCGTGGTGCCCCGCGAGCGGGCCGAGGAGGTTGCCAGGGCCGCGCTGACCTTCCTCGACAACATCACGCGCGAGCGCTACATCAAGGAGACGGGCGACAACCCGTGGGCGAAGAAGCCGGGAGGGGAATGAGCGCGCTCGCGTACTTCGACTTCCAACGCCCAAACTGATGAACGATGGTGCGGTGCCGAGGTCAGCGAAGCCGGAATCGTTTCCCGCGTTCATCCCTCCGATGGCGGCGCAGGTGGTCGATCGCCTGCCGGAAGGGGATGAGTGGATCTACGAGGTCAAGTTCGACGGTTACCGCGCGCTGCTCATGAAAAACGGCGATCGCGTCCACATCCGATCGCGGAACGACAAGGACCTCACGCGCGCCTACCCCGGTGTTCGCGCGGCGGGCACGCGGCTTCGCGCGGAAACGGCCATCATCGACGGCGAGATTGTCGCCGTTGACGCCGCCGGACGTCCGTCTTTTCAGGCCCTGCAGCATCGTTCCGCGCATCCGGGCCACACGATCCTGTTTTTTGCGTTCGACCTCCTGTATCTCGACGGCAGGGCTCTCACGGACGTGCGACTGGATCGCCGGCGCGCCAGGCTCACGGCCGTGATCGAGGGTTCGGGCGTACTGCTGTCGGAGGAACTGCACGGCACGCCGGCGCGGATCGTCGCCGCGGTCCAGGGCCTCGGCCTGGAAGGTGTCGTGGCCAAGCGGAAGGACTCGTCCTACGTCGCCGGCCAGCGCGGCGGGGCCTGGCTCAAGCTGAAGCTCGACAAGCAGCAGGAGTTCGTCGTCGGCGGCTATCGTCCCGGTCCGCAAGGCGTCGATGCGCTGATTGTCGGCTTCTACGACGGCAAGCGGCTGCGCTTTGCCGCCAAGGTCCGGGCCGGCTTCACGCCGCGTGTGCGCCGCGACGTATTCGCCAGGCTGCGGCCGCTGCATTCGACGACGTGCCCGTTCGTCGATCTGCCGCACGCGGAGACCTCGCGGTGGGGAGGCGGGATCACAGCCGAACAGATGCGCGAGATGCAGTGGCTCGAGCCCGCGCTCGTGGCGCAGGTCCGCTTCGTCGAGTGGACGGGCGACGAACACCTCCGGCATGCGGCCTTTCTCGGACTGCGCGACGACAGGCGCCCGCGCGACGTGCGGCGCGAAACCTAGATATTGTCTGCACGCGGGTCGGCAGCCTGCTCTTCATTTGACACGCTAATGGGCGTGTGATACTCCATTGGCGCGTCTAATAGAAACAAAGCGAAGGCGAACAGGATTAGGGGAGGAATCGATGCGGACACTGCGCGAATGGATGGAGCGCGTGCTCGGCACGATCCGTCCACGGCGGTCCGATGCCGACCTCGAAGAAGAGCTCCGCCTGCACCTCGAGATTGCCATCGAATCCGAGCGGCGTGCTGGCGCGTCTGTGGCGGAGGCCCGGCGCGCCGCCGTCATCCGCTCCGGGCACGTCGCGCAATCGCTGGAGCAGATGCGCGAACAACGCGGTGCGCCGTGGCTCGAGCCGGCTGCGCGCGACTTGCGTAATGCGTGGCGTGGCATGGTCCGCACGCCGGGCTTCGCCGTCACCGCAACCATCACTCTTGCAGCCGGACTCGCACTCTGCCTCACGGTCTTCACCGTCGCCAACGCCTATCTGATTCGGCCCCTGCCGTATCCGTCCGCAGAGCGCCTCTATTCCCTGGTGCTCGCTCCTCCTGGGGGCGAGTCCCCGCGCCGTCTCGAAGAGATCGACTGGACGGCCATGGACGACATGGTCGAGGACCGCATCGCCTGGGATCTCGACATGTTCTACCTGCTCGGCGGGGCTTATCCCGAGGCGACGCGCGGCGCGTGGGTGACGCCCGGGTTCGTCCGTGGGCTCGGGTTGCGCGCAATGAAGGGGCGCGTGCTCGACACTTCGGATTTTGCGCCAGGGGGACCGACTCCGGTGATGATCAGCCATCGCCTGTGGATCGGCCGCTTCCGCGGCGACCCGGATGTCGCCGGCCGTCCGTTCCGCGCCTACGTCAGCGATCGTCCGGACGAAGCGGAAGCCTTCACGGTCGTCGGCGTGCTTCCGCCGGATTTCTGGCACGTCAATGTCTTCACCGACGTCATGGGTCCGCTTCGCGCGCCCGCGTATCCCTACATGCTCAAGCTTCGCCCCGGCGTGAATGCCGGCACAGTGGCCGATCGAGTCACGCAAATCGTGCGCGCGTCCGGCGAGCCGCTGCCGGAGTCATGGCGGGCGGCGCTCGCTCCAATGCAGGCGCGTTACGTCGAGGAGATGCGGCCGTTGCTCCAGGCGGTCGCGGTGTCCTGTGCGCTGGTACTGCTCATCGCCTGCGCGAACGTGGGCGTCCTGCTGCTCGTCCGATCGACACGACGCCGCCACGAGATCGCGGTCCGAATGGCGCTCGGCGCCGGGCGCGCGCGCCTCGCGCAACTGCTTGGCTTCGAGGCGCTGCTGCTCGGCGCCACCGCGAGCGGAATCGGATTGCTCGCGAGCATCCTGCTCGCGCGCTGGTTGGCGCCGATCGTCGAGCTGCGGCTCGGTCGCCGGCTGCCAGGCGGTGTGTCGGCGCTCTCGGTCGATGGCACGCTGGTCGCTGCGGCCC
>JBOGIX010000283.1:0-6691 GCA_050744685.1 Vicinamibacterales bacterium
GGTGTGGGGCCACGGCGGCAAGACCAATGTCTGGGGGCGGGTCAGCCTCCGCTATTCCGAGATGGATCTCAAGGCGTCCGAGCGGGATGGCTGGGAGATTCCGTGGCCGATCTCGTACAAGGACATCGCGCCGTACTACGATCAGGTCGAAGAGCTCATCGGCGTATGCGGCGGGACGGACGATTCAGAGGTCCTGCCCGGCAGCAAGTTCCTGCAGCCGCCGCCGGCGCCACGGTGCGGCGAACGGCTGCTCCAGAAGGCGATGACCAAGCTCGATATCCCTGTCGTCGCCGGGCGCCGCGCGAACATGACGCGGCCCACGCGCGGCTTTCCCGCCTGCCACTACTGCGGCAACTGCGGCGCGGGGTGCGATACCGCCTCCTTCTTCTGTTCGGCTGACCACCTGCTGCCATTCGCGCTGAAGACCGGACGGCTGACGATCCAGTCGAATGCCGTCGTTGCCCGCATTCTCACGGGAAAGGATGGTCTTGCGCGCGGCGTGCAGTATTTCGATCGCAACACCGGCGCCGAGCGCGAGGCGCTGGCGAAGGTGATCGTGGTCGGCGCGAGCTGCGTGGATTCGACGCGCATCCTGCTGAACTCGAAATCCGAGCGCCATCCGAACGGGCTCGGCAACGGATCGGATGTCATCGGCCGCTACCTGTGCGAGCAGATTCGCTTGAACGTGACGGGCTACCTTCCGGCGCTGGTCGGGTCACCCACGCGGAACGATCGCGGCATCGGCGGCGAGCACATTTACATGCCGCGCTTCAACCACCGCCAGGGGCGGGGACGCGACTACCTCCGCGGCTTCGGCGCGCAGTTCTGGAACACCGGCGCCAGCGTCTACGGCGCGCATTACGGGTCCGACCGGACCCCGGGCTTCGGCGCCGCGCTGAAGAAGGAAATCAAGGCGCGCCATCCGGCGTGGTTCGAGATCCATCCGTTCGGCGAGGTGCTGCCCTACGCGCACAACCGGATCACGCTCGACCCGTCGAAGGTGGATCGCTACGGCGTGCCGCTTCCGCGCATCGATTACCGCATCGGCGACAACGAAGCGAAGATGACCGAGCACATGGCCGATACCGTCGAGGAGATCGTCAAGGCGGCGGGGGGCGTGCTGGTGAACTATCGCCGGGGCCAGCTCGATGCGATGGGCTCGGCCATCCACGAGCACGGCACCTGCCGGATGGGCGCGGACCCGAAGCGGTCGGCGCTGAACGCGTTCAACCAGATGCATGAGGTGAAGAACGTCTTCGTGGTCGACGGTTCGGCGTTCCCGAACGCATCGGAGAAGAACCCGACGTTGACGATCCTGGCGCTCGCGTGGCGGGCGACGGATCGACTCGCCGAGGAGATCAAACGTGGCAACCTCTGAACACTTCCGCCTGAAGGCGGAAGCCACCCCTCGTGCTGGGATGAACCGCCGCTCGGCGATGCGGCGCCTCGCGCAGGGCACGGCAGGCGTGGCCGTCTCTTCGGCGTGGGTCGACTCCCTTTCGGCGCTGGCGCGGCAGCAGGCGCATACGCACGCGGCGCAAGCGGCGATCGCGGCGCAGGAGTGGGCGCCGAAGGTCCTCTCGGCTCCTCAGAACGAGCTCGTCGTCACGCTCACCGAACTGATCATACCGGCGACGGATACCCCGGGCGCGAAGGCGGCGCGCGTGAACCGATTCGTGGACTTCGTGCTCCAGCAGGCGCCGCCCGAAGAGCGAAAGAAGTTCGTGACAGGCCTCGCGCTGATCGAGTCGCGGAGCAAGGCAGTGCTGAAGAAGGACTTCCTGGCCGCTCCGCCGGAGGAACAGGTCAGGCTGCTCACGCGGTTCTCGGCCATCGACAATCCCGACAAGGAACCCGCCGCTGCCAGGGACTTCTTCCAGGCCCTCAAATCGATGACGATCGACGGCTACTACACGACCGAGATCGGCCTCCGCCAGGAGCTTGGGGACAACGGACAATTGTTCCTGCCGCAGTTCCAGGGCTGCGACCATCCGGAGCATCAATAAACGGTTGCCAGTCTCCAGTCTCCAGTTTCGAGTTCTTCTCTGGTTTCCAGTTGCCAGTTTGCAGTGGCCGGTCTGCAGTCGTTTCCAGTGTCGGTCGGCAGATGAAGAGCACGGCGAACCCACGGCGCCGACTGGAAACTAAAGGCAACTCGAAACCGGAAGAGAACCCTTGGGAACTGGAAACTGGCAACTGGAGACTGCGCAATCGCAGCCCGCGTTTGACACTCGACAGGCTCAGCCGTTACAATCTCAGCGCACCCCTCTCATCTAGAGTCAGCATCATGAAAATCATTGGAAGGGCCGTCACCGGTCTGTTTCTGAGTGTGCTTTGTGTGTCTTCCAGCGTCTTCGCACAGACGTCTGCGGGCACCGCCGCTGCCGCTTCGGGCCGCAAGGTCCGCATCGCCATTGTCGATTTCGACTATGCCACCGTGCACAGCGGCGTCTCGGCGATCTTCGGATCGAACGTCGACGTCGGGCGCGGCGTGAGCGACCTGCTCGTGTCGTATCTCGTGAAGGATGGCAGCTACTCGGTGATCGAGCGGAAGGCGCTCGATGCCATCATGGCGGAGCAGAACTTCTCCAACAGCGACCGTGCGGACGCGAGCTCGGCGGCCCGCATCGGCAAGCTGCTCGGCGTCGATGCGATCATCGTCGGCAGCGTGACGCAGTTCGGCAACGATACCAGCAACACCGGCATCGGCGGCGTCGGCGCCGGGCTCGGCCGCGTGGGACTCGGCGGGTTCAATCAGAAGAAGAGCAAGGCCATCGTCGGCCTGACGGCGCGGCTGGTCAGCGTCGATACGGGCGAGATCCTTGCCGCGGCCGAGGGCATCGGCGAGTCGAAGCGTACGAGCACTTCGCTCACGGGTGGTGCAGGCGGCTGGGGCGGCTTCGGCGCCGGCACGGTGAACTTCGGCAGCAGCAACTTCCAGAACACCATCATCGGCGAGGCCGTGAAGGCGGCGGTGGAGAGAATGAGCGCTGCCGTCGTCGCCGAGCGCGGACGCGTGGCGGTGAGGCAGGTCACGGTCCAGGGCCTCGTCGCTGCCGTGGCCGGCTCGCAGCTCGTGCTCAACGTGGGCGGGAAGGCTGGCGTCAAGGTGGGCGACACGCTCAACGTCGAGCGCGTCTCACAGGAGATCAAGGATCCAGCCACCGGCCGCGTCATCCGTCGCCTCAGCTCGGTGGTCGGCACGGTGCGAGTGGTGGACGTCGACGACGAGTCGGCCGTCGCCGACATCGTGACCGGCACAGGCTTCAAGGTCAGCGACGTCGTCAAGACGCAGGCCAGGTAGCCGGCCCGCAGAACGAAGAACTAATTCGACTTTGCCAGATCTCTAAGATCACACGGAAAGCAGCTTGCTCCGGCAAGCTACCGCTGGCGTGGAAAAACGCGCCTTCCGCACCGCGGCGCGCGACCCGCGGCGGGTCCCCAACCCACCGCGGCAGTCACGCTGCAGGCGCGTTTTACCGGACTCGCGTCACGCCCGCTCACGCTTGCCTGCGCAAGCCACTTCCCGTGTTCTCGTTCAGATCTGACAAAGTCAAGTTAGTTCTTCGTGTTTGGTTCTTGAGTCAGGCCGCGCTTTCCAGCGGAATGTCAGGTTAGAACCTGGTCGTCAGCGACAACCTCACCGCTCGAGGGGAGCCCGGCGTAATGTTGTTGTTGTTGTGCGCCGACGCGAAGTAATCCTCGTCGAACAGATTCTCGAGATTCACCTGCGCCCGGAGCTGACGGCTCAGTGAGAAGTACAGCGCGCCGTCCACACGCGTGAACGACGGCACGGTCACCCGGTTGTCCGTCGATGCGAAGATGTCGCCGCGATGGATGATGCCGAGGGCTGCGCCCCAGCGCGCCGACGGGGTGAACTTGTTCCAGAGCGAGTAGCTGTGGCGCGGGAGCTGCGCGAGCCGTGCGCCGGCCTGCGCCGTGGCCGAGAGCGATCTCGTGATCTCGCCGTCCTGATACGCGTAGCCGCCTGTCACGCTCCAGAACGACGTCAAGGCGCCAGCCAGGCCGAGCTCGAGCCCTTTCGTCCGCTGCGCATCCACCAGCAGCGACACCGTCGGATCGAGTGGATCGGTGACGACGACATTGCCGCGATCGAGGCGGTAGACCGCCGCCGTCAGCGACAGCGCCGGCTTCACGTCCCACTTGGCCCCGACCTCGTAGTTCCGGAACTCCTCGGGATCCAGCGCCTGCGTGGTCAGGGACAGGGACGACAGCTGTTCGCCGGCGCGTGGCAGGTAGGTCAACGTGTAGCTGGTGTAGAGCGACAGCGGGGCGATCGGCTTGATGACGAGGCCGAGCCGCGGCGACAGGAGATCGTCGTTGCTCGTGACGTTCGCGCCCGTGCGGTTGTTCAGGAAGTCGACATTGAAGCTGTCGTAGCGCAAGCCGGCGATGGCCTGAACGTGGTTCGACAGCGACACCTGATCCTGCACGTAGAGAGCGGCGACGGTGGCGACGCCGTGGTTGTTCGCATCCGTCGCACTCTGGCGGAACGTGACCGGCAACGACGTGACCGGATCCGACAACGGCGCCTGCACCGACGTCACGTCCGGGCCGAGCGACGTGAAGTACCCCGTTGAACGGAAATTGTCGGTCGCCTGGCGGCCGAGCTCGGCGCCGCCGAGGAGCGTATGGGTGATGCGTCCGGTCCGTCCGACGACGACGAGATCGGTCTGGTTGAAGACGTTCGTCCGATCGGTAGCGTTGTTGTACCCCGAGATGCTGACCATCGTTCCTTCGGCGTTGACCGCGCCGGGAAACACGTTCTGGTAGAACTTGTCGTAGTTGCCGTAGCTCACGCGATTGCGCAGCGTGATGCGCGAGCCAATCCTGTGCTCCAACAGCGAGGACAGCACGTTGACCGTCACGTCCGTGTTGCTGATGTCGGACCGGCCGAAGAACGTCTCCGGATCGGTCGCCACGGGACGGCCGTTGAACGACGGCACGCCGCGGTCGGCGGTCCGATCGTCGTGGAAGAACTCGTAGCCGGCGCGGAGCGTGGTGTTGGGCCCGATCGAGAACTGAGCCGTCGGATTCACCCCGTACCGTTCGATGCCCACGCCGTCGCGATAGGTATCGGAGTTCTCGTAGACGCCCGTCAGGCGCACCGCTACCTTGCTGCTGACGGCCTCGCCGACGTCGCCTGTGATGCGTCGATGTGCCCAGGATCCGGTGTGCACCGTCACCTCGCGTGGCGCCGTCCGATCGGCCTGGCGGGTCACGCGGTTGATCACGCCGCCCACGCCGCCGCGGCCGAAGATCATCGCGTTCGGACCCTTGAACGCCTCGATGCGCTCGACGTTGTAGAGGTCGCGGAAGTACTGCACGTCGTCGCGAATGCCGTCGACGAAGAAGTCCGATGTCGAGCTGCTGCCGCGAAACACAGGCGTGTCCCTGTTGCCTTCGCCCTGCGCGATGCCCATGCCGGGCACGTAGCGAACGACGTCGCCGATGGTCAGCATCGCCTGGTCGGCGATGAGGTCACGGGTGACGATGGTCACGGCCTGCGGCACATCGCGCAGCAGCGTGTCCGTCCTGGTGGCGGTCGTGATGCTCGGGGTGGTCAGCCGCGGCGCGCGCACGGTGACCTCTTCGGACACCGGCACGGGCTGCAGCACGACACGAAGCTCGGGTCGATTGACCGGGATGTCCTGGGTGGCGGCGGCAAAGCGCTCGCGGTTGACAGTCACGGCCAGCGGGCCGGCCGGCACGTCGTGGAATACGAAGCGGCCGGCGCCGTCGGTCTGGACGACGCGGGTGGCGGCGCGGCCGATCTGGAGGGTCACCGTCGCATCGGGGATGGCGCCGCCGCTGGAATCCACGACGATGCCCGTGACTCGGGAATCGGCCGGGCTGGTTTGGGCGAGCGCAGCCGGGACAAGGGCAACTGAGAGCAAGACGGCCACCGTCTGAACGGCGAACAAACGACGTAACATCGAAAAAACTCCTGAAAATTTCTGATGACAGCGCGGAATCCGGCAGTCTGCGCCAAAGTGAGACTTGGTCGCAAAAACGATTGCCAGATTATCCGCGGGATATCCGACCTGTCAAGTCGGAGTTTTGTCGGGGTTGTGTCGCTTACACGAGAGCGTCAATTCATCCAGCGATGCAGGTGCTCTTCGACGAACGCGTCGTCCGTGAGCTCGGGATAACTGCGCAGCACACGTTCGATCTCGTCCATCTGACCCGGGCTGAGCTGCTCGTGCGGGTCGAGACACCAGCGGCCGGCGAGCAGCCCCTGGCGACGCAGGATCTCGTGAATTCCGGGAATACAGCCTGTGAACTGGTGGGAGGGATCGAAGAGGGCGGCGTTGGCGTCCGTGAGACGCGCACCGAGCGCAAGGAGATCGAGCGCGCCTTCACCATCCCCGCGGGCCCCCTCGGCCTGCTGCCTCACCTGCCGGCAACGCTCCAGGAGCGCCACGGCCCGCCTCGTCCACACGGCCCACTGTCCGAGCAGCCCACCGGAAAAATGCTGGCCGTCATGTCCCTCGCGCTCCCGGCGGCCCGGGAAGGGAGTCAGGAGGTCGGCGACGATCGAATCGTCGTTGCCCGTGTAAAGTGCGATGTCGTGCCGGCCGCTCTGCGCCAGCGCGTTGACGACGTCGAGCGTGCGATAACGATCGAAGGGGGCGATCTTGATCGCGACGACGCGCTCGATGTCGATGAT
>JBOGIX010000284.1:0-1649 GCA_050744685.1 Vicinamibacterales bacterium
CGCCAAACCCCATGGCCGAGTACGGCGCGCTCATCGTCAATCTCGATACGCGAAGCGCGCCGGGACGCGGCAAGGGTGTGCTCGATCAGGTGTATCTGAAGCTCGGTCAGGCGGAAGTCGACGACATGGCGGCGGGAATTCGTGCCCTCGGATCGCGACCGTATGTGGACACTGCTCGCGTCGGCGTGTACGGCACGTCGTACGGCGGATACGTCTCGCTGATGGCCCTGTTGCGCTATCCGGAAGTATTTGCCGCCGCGTCTGCCTCGTCGCCCGTCACCGCGTGGAACCACTACGACACGATCTACACCGAGCGCTATATGTGGATTCCGCAGGAGAACAAAGCGGGCTACGAGGCCGGCAGCGCGCTGACCTATGCCAAGAACCTCAAGGGGCGGCTGATGCTGTACTACGGCACCGCCGACAACAACGTGCACCCGTCGAACATGATGCAGCTCGTCGCGGCGCTGCAGGCGGCGGGAAAGAGCTTCGACCTGCAGGTGGGGCCCGACCGCGGCCACAGCGGCATCAACACCGATCGCATGATGGAGTTCTTCATCGAGAACCTGCTGGCGAAGCCGGCCGCCGTCTCGACGACGTTCTGATCGCGGGTCACGTGGCCGATCAGCGCTTCCTGCACATCCTCGAGCGGCTTCGCGCGTCGCGCATGGCCGACCTGGCCGGCGCACGGGCGTCGGCGACCGTCCCGGTTCCCGAGCGCCTGCTGAACGAAATGGTGGCCGCAGCGTTGCCGCCGTCGGCGCCGGTGCAGGACGTGGCCGTGCAGGTCAGGGCCGGGAACCGGCTGCGCGTGAGCGCCCGGCTTACCCGCGCGGCGTTCCTGCCGCCGATTTCGTTGACGCTCGAAATCGAACGCCAGCCCGAACTGCCCGACGGTCCGCTCGTGCTGCGTGTCGGCTCGCTGCCGGGGCTGGTTGCACTGGCGGGCGCGGCATTCTCGATGGCGTCCGTGCTGCCGCCAGGCCTTCGGCTCGAGGATCAACGCCTGTTCGTGGATGTCAGGACGCTGCTGGAACGGCACGGGCTCGGCGAGGCGCTGGCCTACCTCGAGAGCATGAAGATCACGACGGAAGAGGGACGGCTGATTGTGGATGTCTCAGGAAGTGTGCGCTAGCGGGATCTTCCGCCTGAAGGCGGAAGCCACCCGCTCAGGGGACGATTTATTCACACTCTCTTCAGCCGGAAGATAGTCGCGCGTCAGAACTCCCGCCCGACTGGTCCCCACCAGCCGGCCTGGAGCAGCGAATCGCGCAGCTCGGAAATCCGGCGCGTCACGTCGGTTCCGCTCAGGATCTCGACGGTCTGGCTTCCGTCGGGTGGCGTCACGATCAGCTCCGAGGCGCCGTCCGGGAGCGGCAGCACTTCGCAGCGGGTGTAACGGCCTTTCTGCTCGAAGAAGAAGATCACGGTAACAGTGGACTCTTCAAGCCCTGCGCCAACGACTTCGTCTGAATTGCTGACGATTTCGTGCCGCGCCGGCGCCGGCCTGTGCCAGTTTCGAACGCGCGATCTCAGGATCGAAATCGCGCGGCCGCCGGAGGTGAGTACAGGCGGAGGGCGGGGTTTCGAGGCGCGGCGACCCTTCGAGGGCCTCAGGGTCGCCCTGAGCTTTGTCGAAGGGCGAAGGA
>JBOGIX010000285.1:0-2194 GCA_050744685.1 Vicinamibacterales bacterium
AGGCGGACTCGTCCTCCGGCATCGGCGCCCAGGCGGGATACGAATACAGCACGCGCCGCCTGCAGCTCATCGGCTACGGCGAACACTACGACCGCAACTTCGAAATGCAGACCGCGTTCATCAACCGCGTCGGCATCACGAGCGGATGGGGCTTCGCCGAGCTGAATTTCTACCCGGACAAGGCGCGCTACGGGTGGGTGCGGCGCATATCCCCGTTCTCGTTCACGCAGGGCGGACGCGATCGAAGCGCCGGCGGCAACGAGCTGCTGCAGGTCACCGGCCTCAGGCTCAGGCTCACGCGGCAGGGATTCCTCCGCTTCGATCGCTTCGATGGTTACGAAACGTGGGCCGGGCAACGATTCGAGCGCGGCAACTGGCGCACCCAGGGCAGCATCCAGCTCTATCGCTGGCTCTCGCTCGACGGCCAGCTCATGACCGGCAAAGCAGTGTTCTACGATCCCGACGCGCCCTTCGCCGGGCGCATCCGCGACAGCCGCATCGGCGTCACGCTCCAGCCGAGCGGCCGGTTCTCCGAATCGCTCTCTTACCGCCGTGTCGAGTTCGACCGCGCGTCGACCCGCGCACGCGAGTACGATCTGGATATCTTCTACAGCCGCACGACCTACCAGTTCTCGCGCCAGTTCTTCGTCCGCGGGATCGTGCAGTTCGACAGCTCGCGCCACCGCGTGCTCACCGACTTTCTCACGTCCTACGAGCTGCGCCCGGGCACGGTGGTCTATGCCGGATACGGGTCGCTCGTCGAACAGCGCGACCTGTTGAATGGCGACTGGGTCGTCGGCTCAGGGCGCTACGAGACGAGCCAGCGCGGCCTCTTCTTCAAGGCCTCGTATCTTCACCGCTTCTGATCATTTGTCCTCGCGGGCGGCCTGTTTGCCGCCAGGGGGCCATCTTGCGGCGCTCCTTCTCGTCGCGGGCTCGGCTCCGGGTTTCGTCGTCCACACTTTGCCGTCCTGCCTGATGCGAACGACGGCGCCGTCGAACCCCGGTGCGGCAATTTCGTACGACGAATCGGTCGCCTGCATGGAGGGCACGAAATCGAGGGCCTCGACGCGAATGTCGCTCGCGGCGAGTGCGGCCGCGTCGGTTGCGTATCGGCCATGCGCGTCCCGGAACTGCCGCTGGCGGTAGTAGAGCCGGCGAAGCGCCCATTTCACTCCCTCGTTGCGATCCTCGACGAACGGCACTTCGCGGGTCCCCGCGGACACGGTCGAGAACTGCACGAAGCCCCAGCGCTCGGGCATGTGCATGTTGATCGCGCCTTGCGCGCTCCACACCCAGTTGTCTTCCGGCAGCGGCTTGCCGGTCGCCGTGTTCGTGCGCTTGACGTACTTCCCGTCCACCGCGTCGGTCTGCCATTGCACGCGTGAGAAGTTCACGCGCCAGGTCTCGCGGTCGCGCGGGGCTCTGCGGCCGGGCGCCGCCTCGCCCAGGATCGTCCACGGCAGGGCGAGCTCGACGGTCCAACCCTGATCGCGATCGCCCGGACGGTTGATCGTCCCGCGCACGTGCACGGCACTGCGCAGGCCCGCGATGTCCCAGGCGTGAAGCGCCGGGCCGCCGTCGCGATACGGCTGCACGAGCATCAGGTCCCAGACGGTGTTCAGGGCGTTCACTTCAAGCTCGTAGTACGCGTGCGTGTCGCCGTCGGGATCGATGAAGGCCTCGAAGTCGTTGTCCTGGAAGATCACCGAGTCGCGCGCCGTGAGCGTCGCCCACACGTCGGGCTCCTCGAGCTCCGCGGCGATGTAGAAGTACTGGTCGTCCCAGAGCATCTTGACGCGCGTCGCGAGCGACGGCTTGCGCCGGCCGTCGATGTCGACGAACAGCTCCGACCAGGCCACCGCGCGCCATGGTGCATCGTCCAGCTTTCCGTCCACGTCGATTGGTGCCGATGCGCGATAGCACACGGTCCGGCGTGGGTTGAAGGGGAGCGCCTCGAAGTCCTGGCGCGGCATCAATGACGTGGCTGCGGTGGCCGCAAGACCGATGACTGCCAGCGCGACACGGCTCACACGGATTGATGAATACACGCTGGCTGGGCTATCCAATACGCGAGTGACGGATTCGCTTCGCACTACACGACGACGCGACGATGCGACGATGCGACGTTAGCCGGATCCCGTGAGGCGCTCCGTTGGGGCGTCCCGCGCGCTCCGCGCGCACTGGCCGGCCG
>JBOGIX010000286.1:0-8501 GCA_050744685.1 Vicinamibacterales bacterium
GCGCTGTCTGCCGGCCCGGCACTGGCCGACGTCAAGACGCGCGACAAGACGCAGGTGAAGCTCGAAGGCTTTCTCGGCAGGATGATGGGGATGTTCGGCGGCAAGGCCGCGAGGGAGGGCATCGTCATCACGAACGCCGTGCAAGGCGATCGCAAGGTCGAGCTGAACGACACCACCGGGCGCATCGTCGACCTCGGGGAGGAAAAGGTCTACGAGCTCGACATGAAGAAGAAGACCTACGAGGTGACCACGTTCGAGGAGCTCCGCCGCCGCATGCGCGAGGCGCAGGAGAAGGCCCAGCGCGAGACGCCGAAGGAAGAGAAGCCCCAGCAGGAAGAGGGCAAGCCGGCCAAAGAGGTCGAGGTCGACTTCGACGTCAAGGAAACGGGCCAGAAGAAGGCCATTGCCGGCCACGATACGCGCGAGGTCGTGATGACGGTGACGGTGCGCGAAAAGGGACGCACGCTCGAAGAAGGCGGCGGCATGGTGATGACCTCGAATTCGTGGATGGCCCCGACGATTCCCGCCATGAAGGAGCTCGCCGATTTCGAGATGCGCTACTGGAAGGCGATCGCGCCGGAAGCGGCCGGCATGTCCGCCGAGCAGATGGCCGCGGTCGTCGCCATGTATCCGATGCTCAAGACCGCGATGGAACGGCTGAAGGCCGAAAGCGGCAAGCTCGAAGGCACGCCGCTCGCCACGACGACCGTGTTCGACGCCGTGAAGAGCAAGGAACAGATGGCGGAACAGGGGCAACAGAGCGGGGGCGGCGGACTGGGCGGCATGCTCGCGCGCCGGATGATGAAGCGCGACGACAAGCCGCGCGCGACGATCCTGACGCTCAACCACGAGACGCTGGAGGTCACCCCCACGGTCGCCGCGGCCGATCTCGAGATCCCCGCGGGGTTCAAGGAGAAGAAGTAGCAGGCTGATGCGGCGGCAGGTAGATCGTGAACGTGGTTCCCTCGTGCTCCTCGCTATCGACGTAAATCCCGCCGCCGCTCTGCTTGACGATGCCGTAGACCGTTGCCAGTCCGAGCCCGGTGCCCTGCCCCTGCTCCTTGGTGGTGAAGAAGGGCTCGAAGATGTGCCGCCGCACGCTTTCTGACATGCCGACGCCGGTGTCAGCCACCACGAGCGTCACGTAGTTTCCCGGCGGCAGCCCCGGCAGATCGTAGGCTTCTTCCTCCGAGATCGAGCGGTTTGCCGTCCTGATCGTCAGCGCGCCACCCTCGGGCATCGCGTCGCGCGCGTTGCCGCCGAGATTCATCAGCACTTGTTCGATCTGCCCCTTGTCCGCGCGCACCGGCCACAAATCCGCGCCCGGGACGAACGTCGTGCTGATATCGCTGCCCACGAGGCGCGCGAGCATCCGCTGCAGCTCGTCGACGACCACGTTCAGGTCGAGTACCTGCGGCTGCAGCATCTGCTGGCGGCTGAAGGCGAGCAGCTGCCGCGTCAGCGCGGCGGCGCGTTCCGCCGATCGCCTGATCTCCTCGACGTCGGCCCGCCGCGGGTCGTCCCGATCGAATTCCTCGATGAGCAGGTCCGCGTAGCCGTAAATGGCCGTGAGCACGTTGTTGAAGTCGTGTGCGATGCCGCCGGCGAGACGCCCGACGGCTTCCATCTTGTGGACCTGGCGGAGCTTGGCTTCGGTCTCGCGCAGCGCTTCTTCGGCGCGCACGCGCTCGGTCACATCGCGCGCGTTCACCACGATGCCCTGCGACGGATCGCTCTGCAGCGCGCGGCCCTGCACTTCGAGCACGCGCCACTGGCCGTCCCTGTGCCTCAGGCGGAACTGCTGGAGTGCGTCTGACGACGATTCGGCGGATGCCAGCGCCGTGGCGGCGGCCTCTCGATCGTCCTCGTGCATCAGCGCGAAGACACTGCTGCCTGCGAGCTCGCCAGGTGGATAGCCCAGCACACGTTCGGTCGCCGGGCTCTGGTAGACGATGGTGCCGTCGGGCGCCAGCACCACCACGATGTCGTGGGCCTGCTCGATCAGGGCGCGGAAGTACTGCTCCTTGCGGACGAGCTCGGCCTGGATCGCCGCGCGTTCGATCGCATAGCGGAGCGCGCGCGACATGATGCGGCCGTCGGTTTCGCTCTTGACGAGATAGTCCTGCGCGCCGTGCTGCACCGCCGCGAGGGCGGACTCCGAGTCCGCAGTGGACGTCAGGACCACGATCGGGATGCCCGGCGCGCAGGCCAGCGTACGCTCGATTGTCTCGAGCCCGGCGCTGTCGGGCAGGTTCAGGTCCAGGAGCACTGCGTCGTATCGCCGCTGCTGCAGGAGATCCAGAGCGGCGGCCAGCGTCGCGCTGCGATCGAGCTCGACCGCCGGCGTTGCGGACGTGAGCGCGGCCCTGAGGATGTGCGCATAGAGGTCATCGTCTTCAACGAGCAGTACGTGAATGGGTTCGTCAGGCATCACGGGGTCGAAACCGCCATTGTAGTAGCTCACGCGCGGCACGGTATATTCTGCACGGCCACCGCGCCGCAGGAATGCTTCGGGAGCCAGGCCCCGTCGCCGCGAGAGTGGTGCCTAGCAACCGACGGCCACCCGCGAGGACAAGGAAGGAGCGCAAGAATGCCCGGTAGCAGCCCCAAGGCCGCCCGCGAGGACAAGGAAGTCGCCGCAAGAATGCCCCCTGGCAGCCCCAGGCCGCCCGCGAGGACAAGTACTGGTTCCAGGCGTATCGCGCGACGTCGTTTCCTGAAGACCGTGCCGGCGGCCATGGCTGCGGGCGTGGCCGCACCGGCACTCGCCCGACAGGCGCCGGATGCGCGCATCGGCAAGGACACGCTGGACTGCGCCGAGAAGATCTCGGGCATCGAGTTCTCAGCAGAGCAACGCGAACAGGCGCTTGCCGGCGTCAACAGGAACCTGGAGGCCTTCGAGCAGCTCCGGCGTGTGGACATCCCGGCCGACACCGAACCGCCGCTCACGTTCAAGCCGTACCTTCCCGGACAACGGCCGAAGGCTGGCGCAACGCCGAACGCGAAACTGAACCTGTCGGCAACGCCGCCGCCTCGCCGCTGGTCGTCACTCAACGAGCTCGCGTTCCTGCCGGTGACCGCGCTCGCCACGCTCGTGCGGCGGCGCGACGTGTCCGCGACCGATCTGACGCGCATGTATCTGGAGCGGCTGAAGAAATTCGGCCCGGCGCTGAACTGTGTGGTGACGCTGACCGAGGAGCTGGCGCTCACG
Source organism: Vicinamibacterales bacterium (assembly GCA_050744685.1). Lineage (GTDB taxonomy): Bacteria > Acidobacteriota > Vicinamibacteria > Vicinamibacterales > 2-12-FULL-66-21 > JACCXG01. The sequence goes on from JBOGIX010000286.1 coordinate 3,212, forward strand.
CAGGCCGGCCAGGCCGACAACGAAATCCGTGCCGGGCGATATCGTGGCCCGCTCCACGGCATTCCCTGGGGCGCCAAGGATCTGTTCGCTACGCGCGGCATCCCCACGACCTGGGGAGCAGGCCCGTATCGAGACCAGGTGCTCGACTACGATGCAACGGTCGTCGAACGGCTTCGCGACGCCGGCGCCGTGCTCGTGGCAAAACTGTCGCTCGGTGCGCTCGCGCAGGGCGATCGCTGGTTCCGCGGCCAGACGAAGAATCCCTGGAACCCGACCGACGCGCGGCGCGGGGGATCGAGCGGCTCGTCCGCCGGACCCGGCGCCGCGACCGCGGCCGGTCTCGTCGGCTTCGCCATCGGTACCGAAACGCGGGGCTCGATCATCTCGCCGTCCTCGGTGAACGGCGTCGTCGGCCTGCGTCCGACCTACGGTCGCGTGAGCCGCTACGGGGCGATGCCCCTCAGCTGGACGATGGACAAGATTGGACCGATGTGCCGGTCGGTGGAGGATTGCGCCGTCGTTTTCAACGCGATCTACGGGCCCGACGGGCGGGACGAATCGGTCGTCGATGCGCCGTTCGTGTGGAAGCCCGACGTGTCGCTCGCCGGACGGCGCATCGGCTACATCGCAGCGGAGTTCGAGCCGCCTGCGGCGACGTCGGATGGACCCGGACGGGGCAATCCCCCGACGGGGCGGGGCCGGGGCAGCGCCTTCGGGCTCACGCCGGAAGAACGCTACGCGCAGATCCGGATTCAAAAAGAGGCGCTCGACGTGTTCCGGAAGGCCGGCGCGGCGCTGGAGCCGATCGAGCTTCCCCTGCAGCTCGCCAGCACGCTCAGCTTCATCCTGGCCGTCGAGGCGGCTGCCGCCTTCGACGATCTGACGCGCAGCAAGGACATCGCCGACCCGTCACTGAACACGTGGCCCAACACGTTCCGCACGCATCGATACGTGCCCGCGGTCGAATACATCCGCGCGCAGCGCGCGCGCGCGGTGCTCATGCGCGAGACCGATGCGGTGATGTCGAAGTACGACGCGTTCCTCACCCCAACCAACAGCGGCAGCCTCGGCCTGACGAACCTGACGGGCCACCCGGCGCTGGCCCTGCGGGCGGGATTCCACGAGAACGCTCCCGTGGAGCTGATGATCACCGGGCGGCTGTACGACGAAGCCACCGTCCTCGGCATCGGCCTGGGCTACGAGCGTGCGACGAAGTGGCACGAGGTCAGGCCGGACTTCTCGAGTTAACTCCCAACTTCCAACTCTCAACTCCCAAGGCGCGAAGGTCGAACGAGCTCGGTGAAGTCGCGGCAGCACAGCTTTCACACAGGCATCTCGAACCCCTCGCCTTGGGAGTTGGGAGTTGGAGGTTGGGGAGTCGACGCGTTTCCGGTTATTTCTCTCCTCTTCGCAACGCCGCCAGCGCCCGTCCCTGTTCGTAGTTGCCGAGATCCCCGGCGGCGTCGATGTAGGCGTCGCGGGCCTCGCGCGAGAGGCGTTGGGTGCGGGCGACCGCGAGCAGCACCTGCGAGCGTTCGAAGTCGCTGTCGACGCCCTGCGCCGCGCGGATGATCTCGAGCACTGATTCCGCCGGCAGATCGTTGCGCCGCGCCAGCGCCTTCAGCACGCGGCCGCGTTCGAAGGCGGAGTCGATCGAGGAGACAGCCCGGAAGTAGGGCGGTCGCGTGGCGCCGTCGAGCGGCTGCAGCTTCGCCACGTCCACGAGCAGCGATGCCAGCTCGAAGTCGGACTCGATCGACGTGGCTGCGTCGAGCACGTTCGCCAGGATCGCCGGCGCGAGCGCGCCGTTCTTCAGCGCCGAGGAGTAAACGCGGCGCATCTCGAAGTCGGAATCGATGGTCCGCGCTGCATCGAAGTAGGCCTTGCGGCTGCGATCGTCGCTGATCAGGCCGTTGGCCGAGATCAGGAGCCGCGCGAGCTCGAAGTCCGAGTCGATCTGCTTGCCAGCCTGGCCGAGGACCTCGGGTACTGCCGTCTTGTCGAGGCCCGGCGTTTTCAGCAGCTCGCTGAAGTAGCGCCCCTTCGCAAACCCGCCTTCGATGAGCGCGATCTCCGCGAGCACGCCGCGCGCGCCGCTGGTCTTGAAGATTCGCCCGACGCGGCGCTCGGCGCCGATCCCCGACTGGCGGATGAAGCGAGGCAGCACCTGCGCCAGCCACTGGCGTCCCTCGGGATCGAACGGCCGCTCGGACCGGCCTGCCCAGTACCGGCGCTCGATTGTCCCGTCGGACGCCGCCTTGAACTCGACGGTGTGCTCGGGAAACACACGGCCGCCCTGGCGGATCGTCAGCGAGCCGCCGGGCGACAGGCTGCGGACGTCGCGGTCGTCGTCTGTGAACTCGACCTGCCCTTCGTACTTGACCTCGATCTTCTCGCCGTCGTTCGACCAGGTGAAGCTGCCGCTCGACCGCCCGGGCTGAGGCGCGTGGGCGGGAATCTCCGCAGCCGCGACCGCGTGGGCGGCCTGCGCGAGCGCGGCCTCGGAATGCGCCGCCGCGACGGCGAAGGCTTCGGCGATCGCCGGCTCGACGGCAGAGGTCACGTCGGCGGCGATGGCAACCTCGGCCTTCGTTCCCTCGATCGCGCGGACCGCCTCCGCCACTGCAGCCTGGATCTCGACGTCGGCGGCCGCCATGGCGCCGGCGATGGCCGGTTCGGCGTGCTCGAGCACATCCGCATGCGATGAGACGGCCTGCCGGGCCAGCCGGGCCAGGTCGCGCGCCAGATCCGCGGCGTCGCGCGTTTGTTCCGCGATCGCGCGGGACAACTCCCGGGCAAGCTTTCGCAGTTCGCGCGCGGCTTCCGAAGGATCGTCCACATCGATGTCGACCGGCGGCTCCGGCGGCTCGGGCGGCGCGGGTGGGGATGGCGGTGGGGGCGGAGGCGGCGCGTCGACGTCCTGTCCGGTTGCCGCCTGCTGGCCGGCGTTCTCCTCGCCGACGGATCGTTCGCCGCCAAGCACGCTGACGGAAACGCCGACCATCACCAGGATCGCGACGCTCGCCGCGAGCCAGCCTGACGCCCGCCCGGCATGAGGCGGCGTTCCCAGCACACGGCGGACCCGCTGCAACAACGATCCGCCGTTGGCTGCGAGCGCGAGGCTCCCGCCCTTGTTGCGAAGACCTTCGAGGTCGGCCAGGGCCGAGGCATAGGCCACCGGATCGCCGCACAGGCTGACCGCGAGGTCGTCACAGCAGTTCTCGCGCTCGACGCGGATGCGCCTCGACAGCCACCAGACCGCCGGGTGGTAGAACAGGAGCGTCTCGACGACTGCCTGGAGCAGGTTGACCAGATAGTCGTGCCGGCGGATATGCGCGAGCTCGTGGGCGAGAATCGCTTCGAGGTGCTGTGGACTGAGCGCGGCGAGCGCGCTCGCCGGCAGGAGCACGACCGGCTTCATCCAGCCGATGACGGTAGGGACGTCGATCACCGACGATTCGAGGAAACGGACGGTGCGCAGGATGTGCAGGCGGCGCGTCAGCCGCTGCCCCAGGCGATCGAGCGCCGCGGACGCAGCGGCCGCGCCGCGCGACTTCAGACGCTGGGCGAAGATCCAGCCGCTCAGCAGCCGCAGCGTCAGCATCACGACGCCCACGAGCCAGAGGCTCAAGAGGACCGGCAGCCAGCTCTCGAACGACGGCCGCCCGGGCGCCGCCGCGACCGGCACGCCCTCGGCCGGCGCCACGGCGCGATCCGCAGAAGCAACCGGCCGCTCGGTCGCCCGCTCGACAGAGATCGCCCCGGCCGTTGCGTCCGCCGTCGACTCTCCTCCCGCACCTCCGCCGAAGTTCTGCATCGTCGTCACGATCGGCATCGTGAGCATGAGCGACATGGCGATTGTGCCGACGAGGTAGCGGATGTCTGCGGCACTGCGCCGGAGCGCGGCGAAGAGCGCCGCTGTGACGAGGCCGATGAGCGTGCCCTGCCAGACGAATTGCAGCAGCGCCCACCCGACCGCCTGCGCGATCGGCTGCTGGAGGATGTCAATCGCGGTCATCACGGGCCTCCCGGCGTGATTCGATCAACTTGCGGATTTCTGCCAGTTCCTCGGGTGAGGCGCGCCTGGCGTTGAGCGCCTGCAGCACCAGCTTGGACGACGAACCGCCGAACGCGCGGTCGAGGAGGTCGCGCACGAGCTGGCGCTGCGTCTGCCCTTCGCTGAGGCGCGCCTGATAGACGTGGGTACGATCGGTGTCGTCGCGGCGCACGAGCCCTTTCTCCGTCATGATCTGCAGCAGCTTGAGCGCGGTCGTATACGCCGTCTGCCGCTCCCGCGTGCCCAGGGCCTCGTGCACCTGGCGCACGGTGCTCGGCCCGCGCTCCCAGAGCACCCGAAGAATGGCCAGCTCGGCATCGGTCGGACGGGGCGTGCCCGGGTTTTTCGCCATGCGCCCTACTATCTACGAATGCTTTCGTAAATGTCAACGAAGATCTTCGTAGCCAGAGGGCAACATCTATTATTCACACGCGCTTCGGCCATCTGGACGGGTGGCTTCCGCCTTCAGGCGGAAGATTCGCCGGGATATTCTTCCGGCTGAAGCCGGAAGCCACACATTTATCCACACGCCTCCATCTCAGGCTTAGACGCGGGGCGGCCAGGATTTGTTGACTATAATTCCTGCAGGAGTTCACGTTGGACAAAGGCACGTACGCACGCTTCGAAACTACGGAAGGCACGTTCACGATCCGGCTGTTCGAGAACGAGGCGCCGAACACTGTTGCCAACTTCGTCGGCCTCGCAGAAGGCACGCGGGAGTGGACTGATCCCGCTTCAGGCGAGAAGAAGAAGGCGCCGTTCTACGACGGCGTGGTCTTCCACCGCGTCATCAACGGCTTCATGATCCAGGGGGGCGACCGCCTCGGGCAGGGCACGGGCGGCCCCGGCTACAAATTCGCCGACGAGTTCAATCCCGCGCTCAGGCACAGCAAGGCGGGCATCCTCTCGATGGCCAACGCCGGGCCGAACACCAACGGCAGCCAGTTCTTCATCACGCTCGGACCGACGCCGCACCTCGATAACCGGCATTCGGTCTTCGGCGAGGTGGTCGAGGGGCTCGACGTGGTGCAGCGCATCGGCGCGGTGCCGACGGGCCGCCAGGATCGTCCGGTGACGCCGGTGGTCATGAACAAGGTCACGATCCAGCGGGTCGCGTGATGGCCGACGATCGGCCGGTCGATGCGCTGCTGCCGATCGTCTACGAAGAGCTGCGCCGCCTTGCGGCGGCCTATCTCCGCCGCGAGCGGCCGGGCCAGACCCTCCAGCCGACGG
>JBOGIX010000287.1:0-4470 GCA_050744685.1 Vicinamibacterales bacterium
GCTCGCGACCGTGCTGAAGAAGAACGGTTTCGAGGTCAGCGCCGCGCCCGACGCCGAGCGCGCGCTCGAGATCGCCGCCAGCCTCCGTTTCGATCTCCTCCTCACCGACGTCGTCCTGCCGGGCATGACCGGCCCGGAGCTGGCCCGCCAGCTGCGCGCCCATGCTCCGCGTGCACGCGTGCTGTTCATGTCGGGCTATACCGGCGACGCGCTGCAGGACGAGGCGGAGTTCGGCGACGAGCAGGCGTTCATCCAAAAGCCGTTCGCGTCGAAGGCGCTGGTCGACCGCATCCGCTTGCTGCTGGCGACGCCGGCGCCGGAGAACGGCTTTTCCACGTTCAGCGGTCCCCACCAGTAGCGTATTCAAGCGACCTGTCTGTCGGCCGATTCTCCTTCAAGGAGGATCACGATCCCTCTTTTTCCCTGCGGTCGCGCCATTGGAGAGCCTTTTCGATGGCAACCTGGACAGTCGGGAAAAAGGACACGGCGGGGCTGATCGAAGCGTCGATCGCGCGGTCGAAGGAAGGCCAGCAGAAGATGCGGCTGGTGACCCGATTGTGTCCTGAATCGTCGATTGCACCAGGAGAATACTCATGAGGTGGCGCTCGGCCGGGATGCTGGTTCGCATCGTGGTCCCAATGGTGGCGGTGTTCGCGGTCAGCGTGCTCCTGCTGGTGGGCTACGTCTGGAGCGCGACGTCGCAACAGACGCTCGAGACGAGCGTCCTCAGCGCCAGCGCGACGGTCGAACAGTTCAAGGCGCTCCGCGGGTACTACACCGAACAGGTCGTCAACAAGGTCAAGAACGCCGGTGCGATAAAGGTGTCATCGGCGCACTCTGGCGCCGCCGACACGATTCCCCTTCCGGCGACGATGATTCACGACCTCAGCGAAGTGCTCGGTCAGGGGGCGTCGGGCACGCGGATCAGACTCTACAGCGCGCATCCCTTCCCGAACCGCTCTGGCCGGGTGCTCGATCGGTTCGCACAGGATGCCCTCGCGGCCCTGAACCGAGATCCTGATGCGGCCTTCGTACGGGCCGAAGAGATGGACGGGCGCCGTGTCGTGCGCGTCGCGATGGCGGACCGCATGGTCACCGACGCGTGCGTCAGCTGTCACAATGCACATCCGGATTCGCCGAAGAAGGACTGGAAGCGCGGCGACGTTCGCGGAGCGCTCGAAGTGATTCTGCCGACCGATCGACAGGCCGCCGCGGCAGCCAGCATGATGGGCAGCATCGCCGGGTTCTCCGGGTTCGGCCTCGTCGGCGGCGTCGCGCTCACGCTCTGGATCACACGACGATCCGTCGTGAGGCCGCTGCGGGAATCGCTCGCCAGGCTGGCTGAGGGCGCACAGCAGGTGGCGTCGGCCTCGGGGCAGGTGTCCGGTGCGGCGCAGTCGCTCTCGCAGGGCGCGACGGAACAGGCCGCCTCGCTCGAAGAGACCTCCGCGTCGATGGAGCAGATGGCCTCGATGACGCGCAGGAATGCAGAGAACAGCCAGCAGGCGGCGACCATGGTGTCCGCGACCGAGCGGCTGGTGCAGGACGCTAACGGCGCGCTCGGCGACATGGTCGCGTCGATGAGCACAATCAAGGAATCGAGCGGCAAGGTCTCGAAGATCATCAAGACGATCGACGAGATCGCGTTCCAGACGAACATCCTGGCGCTCAACGCCGCAGTGGAAGCGGCCCGCGCCGGCGAGGCGGGTATGGGGTTCGCGGTGGTCGCCGACGAGGTACGTGCGCTGGCGCAGCGGTCGGCGCAGGCCGCGAGGGACACGGCGGGGCTGATCGAAGAGTCGATCGCCCGGTCGAACGAAGGCCAGCAGAAAGTGCAGCTGGTGACCGGCGCGATCGCGTCGATCACGACGAGTACGGTGCGCGTCAAGGGGCTGGTCGACGAGGTCAGCGAAGCGAGCCGCCAGCAGGCACAGGGGATCGATCAGGTTTCGCAGGCAATCGCGCAGATGGAGAAGGTGACGCACGGCACGGCGGCCACGGCGGAGGAGAGCGCGGCGGCGGGCGAGGAGCTGAACGCGCAGGCGGAAGCCTCGATGGACGCAGTGGGCCGGCTCTCGGCGCTCGTGGGCGGCGCAGTCAGCGCAGCGCCGACGGTGCCGGCGCCCGGGCCCGCGAAGAAACCGGTCGTGCACCCGCCTGCCGTCACCAACCGGTCGAGGCCGGGCAGGGTCGTGGCCATGGTGCAGCCGAAAACGCCGGTCCGCAGCCCGGCGGAGGAGCAGATCCCGCTCGAGGACACGGGCACGTTCGGATCGTTTTAGCCGCCCCGGCCATTCCCTGCGTCGGTCGTCCCCGTTACCATTAGGATGAGGAACCTTTAAACACGAGGGCTCCTCAATCCGGAGACGAATGACCCTCAGTAACGCAGCCGTTAGGGACCGGAACATTGCACAGGAGGCTCCCGACTGTGTCCTCGTGGTCAACGACGCCCCCGATCAGCTCGAGTACACCGCGGAGCTGCTGCAGGAGGCTGGCTACTGCGTCCTCACCGCGCCCGACGGCCTGGCGGCCATCGAGATCGCCCGCCGCCAGAATCCGGCCGTGGTCATCAGCGACGTGGTGATGCCGAGGGTCGACGGGCTGCAGCTCTGCCGGCTGATCCGCGCCACTCCCGAGCTCCGCTTGACGCCGGTGCTCCTCGTCAGCGGCCTCGCCACCGATTCAGAAAGCGCCGTCGCCGGCCTCAAGGCCGGCGCGGACGACTACCTCGAGATTCCGTTCGACCCGGTGCGGCTGGTGTCCAAGGTGACGCGGCTCATCGAGCGCAAGCGGGCGGAAGACCTGCGCCGGCGCCAGCTCGATTTCACCGAAGCGATCACCACCAGCCTGGGCGAGGGCGTGTGCGCATTCGACGTCGATCGGCGCATCACGTTCGTGAACCCGGCCGCCGAGGCCGCGCTGGACCGCACGGCGGCGGAACTGATCGGCGCCGACGTGCACGAGATGGCCCGGATCCGGCGTGCGGACGGCACCCCGCACGATCGTGAGACCTGTCCGGTGAACATCGTGCTCGAAACTGGCCGGACGATGCGCGTCGAGAACGATCGGTTCACGCGGCGCGACGGAACGACCTTCCCCGTCTCCTACACCTCCTCTCCTGTGCTGAGCGCCGGCCAGATTGTCGGCGCGGTGCTCGCCTTTCACGACATCACGGAACGCGCCGAGGCGGACGAGCGGCTTCGCCGCCAGCAAGCGGCGCTCATCGAGGCGCAGCGCCTCGCGCAGGTGGGCTCCTGGAGCTGGGTACGCGAGCCCGACCGGTGCACGTGGTCGGACGAGATGTTCCGCATCTTCGCCCTCGACCCCGCTCGTGGCGCACCGTCGTTGGCGGCCCAGGCCGGGCTGTATGGCCGCAATGCCGGCGGGTTGATGCGCGCCGTCGAGCACAGTGTCGCGAGCGGCGCGCCATACGAGATCGAGGTCGAGATCGTGCGGCCGACCGGCGAGAGGCGTTGGGTGATCAGCCGCGGCACGGCGCTGCGGGGAGAGAGCGGCGAGATCGTGGGGTTGTACGGCACGGCACAGGACATCACCGACGTGCGGCGCCAGCGGGAGATGCTCGAGGGCGCAAACGAACGGCTCGAACAATCCGAACGCCGCTACCGCGATCTCGTCGAGAACCTGAACGACGTCGTGTTCTCGATGGATGCAGACGGGCGGCTGCTCTACATCAGCCAGGCCGTCCAGCGGTTCGGCTATGCGCCCGAACAGCTCGTCGGCAGGCACTTCAGCCAGTTCGCGCACCCCGAGGACCTCACCGGCCTCGAAGACGCGCTCGAGCGATCGCGCCGCGGCCTCGGCGAACCGTTCGAGTTCCGCGCCGTTGACAAGGAGGGCGGCGTGCATCGCGTCCGCATCTCGTCGCGCGCGGTGTTCGACGCCGGGCGATTCGCCGGCATTACCGGCGTCGTCATGGACGTCACGGCGCAGCGGCGCGCCGAGGATCAGCTGCGCGCCGCCCAGCGGCTCGAAGCCGTCGGCCGGCTTGCCGGCGGCGTGGCGCACGACTTCAACAACCTGCTCGTCGCGATCAACGGATATGCCGAGTTCGCGATCGAAGCCGTGCGCGAAGGCGATCCGATTCGAAAGGACCTCGAGGAGATCCTCCGCGCCGGAAACCGCGCCGCGGCGCTGACCCGACAGCTCCTGGCGTTCAGCCGCAAGCAGGTGCTCAAGCCGGAGATCATCAATCTCAACGACGTCGTCAGCGGCATGGAAGGCATGCTGCGGCGGCTTATCGGCGAGGACATCGACTTCGAGACGCGGCGTGCAGACGGCCTGGGCCGCGTGCTGGCCGACCCCGGTCAGATGGAGCAGGTGATCATGAACCTGGTCGTCAACGCGCGCGACGCGATGCCGACGGGCGGTCAGCTGATCGTAGAGACATCCACTGAGATGCCGCGCCCGGGGACGGAGGGCGGGCCTGGCGGCGACGAGCGTGTCGTGCTC
>JBOGIX010000288.1:0-3391 GCA_050744685.1 Vicinamibacterales bacterium
GCCGAACCCGGTGTCCTTGCTGGACACGCCGTCGTAGGACATCCCCATGAACTGGTCGCGCAACCCGTTGATTTCCGTGCCCAGGAAGGCGTTCCAGCCGGGCGCGTTGCGCACGTTCGTGTCCACCACCCCCGGCAGGCCCTGCAGCAGACCCAGGAAGTCGCGGCCGCGCAGCTGCGTGTCCTTGATCTCGTCGGCCCGGATCGTACCCGAGCGTTCACCGCTCTGCGCCTGCGCGTGCAGCGCCGAGGCCTCGACGGTGACGACCTCCTCCAGGCCGCCGACTTCGAGCGTGATCGGCGGCACGGCCAGACGTTCGGTCGCGCTCAGCACAAGCCCCTTCTGCTCGTAGGTCCGGAACCCGGTCAACGTGACCCGCAGGTCGTACGTGCCGGCGAACAGGTTGGGGAAGACGAACAGCCCCTGGCTGTCCGTCACCGTGTCGCGAGTCAGCGCGGTCGCGGTGTTCCGCACCGTCACCGTCGCACCCGGAACCGCCCCTTTGCTGTTGTCAAGCACCGAGCCGCCGATTTGACCGCTCAGTCCTTGCGCGTTCGCGAGGCCCGGCGTGCCGACCGCCAGGGCGAGTGTCAGGAAAGCGAGGACAGCTATGAAACGATTCACGTCTCCTCCTTGCGCCACCACTTCAGCCAGGTTTCGTGGGTGTCGACCGAGGTTCGTCCGGAATCGTCCGGTCCACGGCCCAGCCGGTCGCACATCGTGATGAACAGTGAGGCTGTCTATGTCAGCTTCGTTCGGTCTTTGTCAACAAGAAAAGTTGCGCCATACGCAAGACGTTTGTTATCAGGGGCTGAGCAGGGCGTTGATGTGTGTAGCCGTGTCACGAACGTGCTGCCCCTGCACGGCGTCGCGTCCCCCGGGCATGCGGGTAGCGGGCGCCGACACGCCGATCGACCCGATCACCAGTCCTGCCCGGTCGCGGAGCGGCGCTGCCACGCAGCGCACGTCCTCCAGGTACTCGCCGTCGTCGATGGAATAGCCCCTGGCCTGCACCCGGGCGCACGCCCTGGCCAGATCCGGCAGCGACACGATCGTTCGCGCGGTGTAGCGCTCGAGCGGCGTCGTGCCGTAGAGCGCCTTCAGTTCCGGCAGTCCGAAGTCGGCGAGCAGCGCCTTGCCGTGTCCGGTACAGTGCAGCGGCATCAGCTTGCCCGTCTGGCCGGGGACGATGACGCCCTGGTCGTGGGAGGCATGGTGATCGATGAACAGGACCTCGCGTCCTTCACGCACGGCAAGATGCGCGGTTTCACCCGTGCGTGCGGCGAGCGCCTTGACCGCCTCACGACAGATGCTGATCAGCATCCGGCTCCAGTCGTATTCACGCGACAGCCGCCAGACGGCCGGCCCGAGCACATAGTGCTTCCGTCCGTTGGGATTCGCGAGGAAGCCGCGGCGCTTGAGCGTATTGGCCAGGCGGAAGACGCTGCTTGGATCGATGCCGAGGACCTGAGTCAGCTGCGCCAGCGGCACCGGCTCGGCCGACTGCGCCACGGCTTCGAGCAGCGACAGCGCCCGCTCGACACTTTGCACCGGCGGCGTTTCAATTGCACCGCGTTTCTGTCGGGGAGGCTTCACGCCTTCGCCAGGGCTGCGGCGGACGAGCGCCGGCGCCCGGTCGCGTCCCTTGTTCGTGCTCATTTCGTCTGCAGTCCGTGCAGCGCGTAGCGTGCCATGGGCTCCGTCTCCTTGTTCTCGAGCATCGCCTCGAGGACCGGCCGCGAACGGGACGAACCGAAGATCGCGAGCTGCCGGCAGATCGCATCCTTCGCGCCGAGCGGGGCTCGGCTCTGCAGGACCTTCAGCATCTTCTGTTCGGCGTCGGCCGCGCCGTCCTTCGTCGCGGCGGCGAGGCTGACCTCGCGCTCGAACCGGCGCACCCCGGCGCGATCCTGCCCGAAGTCGAACGTCGTCATCGCTGCCAGCGCGGTGTCGAAGCGAGCCGTGCCGCGCGGCCGCGGGGTGGCATCGGCCTGCAGATCACCGAGCGCATACTGGGTGCCCGCGAGGAACATCGCCAGCATCCGCGGATCCCAGAACGGGTCAGGGTTGTGTCCAAGGCTGGTATAGAAGACCCGCGCCTTTCCATGCTGGCGAATCCAGGCGACGGGATAGTCGTTGTCGTCGCGCAGGCACTGCCCGTAGCATCGCCCCTGCATCATGTCGGTCAGGATCGGATCGATGCTGAGCAGCACCCGTACCTTGTCGCGCGAATACGGCGGCGCCAGGCGATAGAACTCGTCGACGTATTCGAAGGGTTTGCCGTCGAAGGCGCGGACGATCGGATGAGCGGGATCTTCGATGTTGATGGTCGCTTTCTCCGTCGGCTCGCGGTGCGAGGCGCCGGTCGCGCCGAGAATCTCGCCGAACTCGGCCCACTGTGGCGAAGCGACGCTCGTGCCGTGATTGCCGACGATGCCGCCGCCGTTGGCGACGAAGGCGACGAAAGCGGCGCGCATCTCCGGCGTGTCGAAGATGTCGCCAACGGTGTTGTTCAGATACACCGCGTCGTATTGCTGCAGGTTCGTCGCGGATATGGCTCCCGGTTCGCTCGACAGCGTTGCCGTGAAGGCCCCGGTTTTCTCACCCATCAACTGCAGCGCGAGGTTGGCGTGCGGAATCGAGGCGTGACCGCCGTAAAGCCTGCCGTTGTAGATCCCTTGCCGATCGAAGACGAGGAGCTTCCGTGGCTTCTGTGGAGCGGCGAGCGCTTTTGCCGGGAGGGCGGCCTCGATCTTCGCGCGGTCCTCGGCCGAGACTTCGCGGCGCCGCCGTGGTCCCTGGCTCTGCGCAGCCAGCCCCGGCGCCTGCGCCGGGGCCGCCTGCACTTGTGCCTGGCCCGCAGCAGACGCGCGCTCGTGGGACGACGCCGCTGCCGCTGCCACAGCCGCCGCAGCGGCAAGAAAAACGGTGAGTCTCATATCGTGTAGCTCCAGGGCGCCCGAATGGCGCGGGAGAGCAGGCGGTTGGCCTGCTCGTCGTCGATGAATCGCTCGGCCTCCCGATCCCAGCGCAACTTGCGCTGCAGCTGCATGGCGATGTCGGACTGCTGGCACATCGTTTCTGCGTGCACGGCCGCTGTGATCGGCGAGATGGGCTGCGTTTTCTTCCGAATGGCGTCGAGGAAGTTCTGCTTGTGGTCATCCGAGAAGATGACGTGCTTCTCGTTCGGGCCGATGACCGTCTGCGCCAGCGACTCGGGCTCGGTTTTCACCCCCTGACGGCTGACCCAGATCCAGCCCTTCGATCCGGTGACCAGGCTGGCCATGCCGCCCAGCTCGAACGGCTTGGCCCTCTTCTTGGCGGTGACGAGATCCATGTGGATCACCGTGGGGCCGCTCGCGTATTTCTGTTCGACGGTCCACGAGTACGG
>JBOGIX010000289.1:0-2756 GCA_050744685.1 Vicinamibacterales bacterium
GGGCAGATGTACCAGCTGAGCGTGCGTGCCGTCGGCCGCCTGCGCGAGGCATCGGAGTTCGAAAACATCATCGTGAAGAGCGGCGCGGGCGGCGCGCTCGTCCGGGTGAAGGATGTCGGCCGTGCCGAGCTCGGCGCGGAAACTTACGCGGCGCAGCTGCGGTTCCAGGGCGTCGAGGCGGTCGGCTTCGGCGTGATCCAGCTGCCCACGGCGAACGCGCTCGACGTCGAACACGCGGTCTCCGCAGAGATGGAACGGCTCTCGCGGCAGTTCCCTCCGGGCGTGCGTTACCAGGTCGCCTTCAACACGACGGACGTGGTCGAGGAATCGATCAACGAGGTCCTGAAGACGCTGGCCGAGGCGATCGCGCTCGTCGTGCTGGTGATCTTCGTGTTCCTGCAGACGTGGCGCAGCACGTTGATCCCGGCCATCACGATCCCGGTTTCGCTCGTTGGCGCGTTCGCCTTCATCAAGCTGATGGGCTTCTCCATCAACACGCTGACGCTCTTCGGCATCATCCTCGCCACCGGCATCGTCGTGGACGATGCGATCGTGGTGATTGAGAACATCGAGCGCCACATCCAGGAATACGGGAAGACGGCGCGCCAGGCGGCGTCCGACGCGATGCGCGAGGTCTTCGGCGCGGTCATCGCGACCGGGCTCGTGCTCATCGCCGTCTTCGTGCCGGTGGCGTTCTTCCCGGGGACGACCGGCCGGCTCTACGCGCAGTTCTCGATGACCATCGCGTTCGCCGTCGCGCTGTCGGTGTTCAACGCCATCACGCTGACGCCGGCGCTGTCGGCGCTGCTGCTGGACCGCGAGAGCCACCACAAGGGACGGTTCTTCTCGTTCTTCGAGCGCGTGATCTCGGGCGGCACCAGCGCCTACGTCCGCCTGCTTCGCGCCGGCATGCGCATGCGATGGGGCGTGTTCGCGGTGTTCGTGCTGTCTCTGGGGCTGACCTACTGGGTGTATCGCAGCGTGCCGCAGTCGTTCGTGCCGGAAGAGGACCAGGGCTATTTCCTGGTGCAGGTGCAGGCGCCGGCAGGGGCGTCACTGCAATACACCGCCGGCATCGCGCGGCAGGCCGAGAAGATCATCCTCGGCGATCCCGACGTGCTCGCGCTGTTCTCGGTCATGGGCTTCAGCTTCAGCGGCGCGGCGTCGAACCAGGGGCTCATGTTCGTACGGCTCAAGCCGTTCGAGGACCGCCCCGGCGACGAGCATTCGATGCAGGCGGTGCTCGCCCGGCTCGGCGGACCGCTGTTCGGGCTGCCGGGCGCGATTGTCGTCGGCTTCGCGCCACCGTCGATTCCCGGCCTGAGCCGGTTCGGCGGCTTCGAGTTCCAGGTGCTGGACCAGAGCGGCACGGACGTCAACGCGCTGGCCAGCGCCACCCAGTCGCTGGCGCGGGCCGGGAACCAGTCGCCGCGGCTGCGCGGCCTGTTCAGCCCGTTCACCGCCAACGATCCGCAGCTGCAGGTCACGATCGATCGGCAGCGCGCGCTTGCGCTCGGCCTGCCGCTCAACGAGATCACGAGCGCGATGCAGATCATGCTCGGCTCGCAGTACGTGAACGACTTCGAGTTCAACAACCGCGCATATCGCGTGTACGTGCAGGCGGACCAGCACTTCCGCGCGAACCCGCAGGCGCTGAAACAGCTGTACGCGCGCACGCGGACCGGGGATATGGTGCCGCTCGAGCAGGTGGTCACGGCCGAGGAAGTCACGGCACCGCAGGTCATCAGCCACTTCAACCTGTTCCGATCCGCCACAATCAATGGCTCCGCCGCGCCCGGCGTGAGCTCCGGCGACGCGCTCGCTGAGATGGAGCGGCTCGCCGAGACGAACCTGCCCGACGGGATGAGCTACGCATGGTCCGGCATCTCGCTGGAAGAAACGAAGGCGGGCCAGCAAGCCATGCTGATCTTCGGACTCGCGCTGCTGCTCGTGTATCTGACGCTCGCCGCCCAGTACGAAAGCCTGGTGCTGCCGCTGATCGTGCTTCTGGGCGTGCCGCTGGCGGTGCTCGGGGCCCTCGGGGCACAGGCTGCGCGGGGCCTCGCCAACGACGTCTACTGCCAGGTGGGCCTGGTCATGCTGATTGGGCTCTCGGCCAAGAACGCGATTCTGATCGTCGAGTTCGCGGAACAGCTGCGAGGGCGCGGGCTCTCGACCATCGAAGCGGCGATCGAAGCGTCGAGGCTGAGGCTTCGCCCCATCCTGATGACGTCGCTCGCGTTCGTGCTGGGCGTGCTGCCGCTCGCCTTCGCCACCGGCGCCGGCCAGGAAGCCCGGCACTCGGTCGGCACGGCGGTGGCCGGGGGCATGCTGGTGTCGACGTTCCTGAACATCGTCTTCATTCCCGTGCTCTACGTGATCGTGCAGTCGATGCGCGGCGGCGGCACACGGCGCGAGGCCAACCAGGAACCTGCTTAAAAACAGGCGATTTCTTGACACTCTTTCGAGTTGCGTAGTACGCTGGCCGGTCTTTTTCAGTATTGTTCCCTCCGCTGCACGACGTTGCGAGCGGGAGGAGTGCAGGGCACCGGGGAAGGCGGGGCGATTGCGCCGCCCGCGAGTGGAGCGAGCGAGGGGGTCCGGCGACCTTCGCCAAGGCTACGGCGCCCCGCCCCTCGACGATGCTCGGGACGTCCTGAGCGGAGTCGAAGGACGCGACAACGTTGAGAACGCGGGGCGAGTACCGTCACCCGCGAGCGGAACGGAGCGGGGCGGAGGGGCCCCCGCGAGTGGAG
>JBOGIX010000290.1:0-3127 GCA_050744685.1 Vicinamibacterales bacterium
CTGCTGGCCACACCCGGTGCGCAGGTGCCGCGGCTGGTGCTCGACAACGTTCGCGTCATCGACGGGACCGGCGCGGCGCCGATCGAGCGCGGGCGGGTGCTGATCGAGGGCGATCGCATTCTCCGCGTGGGCCGCGCGCAGGACGTCGAGGCGCCGCGCGGTGCGGAGACGATCGACCTCGCCGGCCGGACAATCATTCCCGGGCTCATCGATCTGCACTTTCACATCGAGAACGATCCTCGCCTGGCCCTCCGGCAGCTGAGCCACGGTATCACCTCGTTCCGCGACCCGGGGCAATGGAACGAGAAGTTCGTGAAGCTGCGCGAGATGATCGCCGCCGACCGGCTGCCAGGCCCGCGCATCTTCACCACCGGACCGCACATCGACGGCGAAAATCCCGCCTATCCCGCCGATTCCGTCGTCGCGCGCGACCCGGAGGAAGCGCGCCGGCACGCAGAGTTGTCGGTTGCGCAGGGCGCCTCCGCGCTGAAGATCTACTTCCGGCTGCCATTCGCCAGCGCCAGGGCCGTGATCGCGGTCTGCGAGGCGCGACGTGTTCCCTGCACCGCGCACCTGGAACTGCTCGACGCTCGGGAGCTCATCGAGGCGGGGCTGCACGGGATCGAGCACATCACCTCGTTCGCTGTGGGCCTGCTGCCGCGCGTCGAGGCGGAAGCCTACCGGCAAGCCGTGCTGAAGAACAACGATGCGCGCCGTGATGGACGGTATCGCGTGTTTGCGCGGATCGATCTCGATGGCCCTGAAGCGCGCGCGCTGTACGCCGTATTCCGCAAACGAAGTCCCTGGATCGATCCCACGCTGGCGGTATTCGAACGCCGCGCCGATCAACTGCCTGCGGGCACGAAGCCGGAAATCGGCCCCGAACTTGTGCAGGGGTTTGCACGCATGAAAGAGCTGACCCGGCGCGCCTCGCAGGAAGGGGCGCGCATCGTGGTCGGCGGTCACACCGATGTTCCCTTTGCGGGCCGCGGTGAGGCGCCATCGCGCGAGATGGAGCTGCTCGTCGAGAGCGGCTTCTCACCGATCGAGGCGATCAGGGCGGCAACGTCCACGGCCGCGGCGTTCCTGTACCGCGGCGAGGAGCTCGGCGCGCTGCGCCCCGGCCTGAAAGCCGACATCGTGGTGCTGCGGGACGATCCCGCCAGGTCCATCTCGGCCATCAGATCCGTCGAGAGAGTGATGATCGACGGACAGTGGATCGAGACGGCGCGTTATCGCGATTTCTAAGCGGAGAGCTGCTCCACTCGAGTGAGTCGACGTTGAACGGAGTGTCCTCTTTCTTCACCGCAGCGCGCCGCCAACACAACCTCGACGCTCATCGACGCCGACTCTGCCGTCCACCTGGCGCGGAACTCTCCTTACCAACTGTCGCACTCCGGAGCCTCAATCCTTCCGGCCCAGTCGGCACGCGGGACGCCCGCGAACCGCCGGCCGCGGCCTTTCATCACCAGAATTGCACGTGTTTTCCTGGAAACGCGCCGAACCGGGCGGCCAGGCATCTGCTTGGCAAAGCGGTGAGGCCCTTTTGCCGGTCGATGTCCGCCCGGCGGCCACATGCTCGAACATTGACGATGCGGATGCTGCGTACGTGCCTGTTGATCACCGTTGTCCTGCTGGTGACGAACGTCGAGCGCGCTGCGGCGCAGGATTGGCTGTGCGATCCCGCGGCCGATGATTGCCGCAGCGTCCTGCTCAACTACATCAGGAACGAGCACGTGGCGATCGACGTGGCGTTCTGGTTCATGGAGGACGCGCGGTATACCGCCGAGCTCGTCAGACGGCATCAGGCCGGTGTGCAGGTTCGTGTGCTGATCGATACCCGTGCCAACGGGTCGTATCCGCTGAACGCGCAGCGCCTGCAGGAGCTGCAGGACGGCGGCATTCCCATGCGGCGGAAGACGAGCAGCTACATCCTGCACTGGAAGATGATGCTGTTCCACGGCCAGAACGTCGTGCAGTTCAGCGGCGCGAACTACAGCGCGGACGCATGGCTGCCCCGCGGGACGCTGCCGTACACCAACTACATCGACGAGGCGATTTACTTCACCTCCGACACGTCGATCGTCGACAGCTTCAGGACCGAGTTCGACAACCATTGGGTCGACCCGGCCAACTTTGCCAACTACGCGAATGTCGCCGGCCCCTTGACCAGGAGCTACAGCATCCTGCCGAAGGATCCGTCGCTGAACTTTCCTCCGGCCGAGAACTTCCGCTCGCGATCGATTGCCCTCTACCGCAAAGAGACGTACTGGATCGACGCGATCATGTACCGCATCACCGATCGGCAGCACACCGACGCGATTCTCGCCGCCGTGGCGCGCGGCGTCAGCGTGCGGCTGATCACCGAGCCGGAGCAGTATCGCGATCCCAAGCGGCTGTGGCACTCGTGGAACGTGGACCGGCTTTACATGGGTGGCGTGCAGATCAAACACCGGGGCCACCCCGGCCTGAATCACCAGAAGTCCGTGCTGCTCTACGGTCAGAATACCGCCATCTTCGGCTCGTCGAACTGGACGAGCCCCTCGGCGGCCGGGCAGCTCGAACACAACATGTTCACGAGCAGGCCCTACATCACGCGGTGGTTCGCCGATCAATTCAATCGTAAGTGGTACAACCGGACCGGCTACGTCGAGACCACGACGTTCGTGCCGCTCCCGCCCGACACGCCGGCGGCCCCCTTCCCCGCGAACCGTGCCACCGACGTCTCGCCGGATGCCCCGCTCGAGTGGTACGGCGGCCCGTGGGCCCATCTCTACGACGTATACCTCGGCACCGATCCGTCCGCGTCTACGCTGGTCGCGTCGAATGTGGAGCTCGGTCCGAGCGCGCGGACCTCGCAGAAGCAACGATTCGTGCCACCGGTCTCGCTGCAGCTCGGGACGACGTACTACTGGAGAGTCGTGGCGAAGACCATGGCGCTGCAGGCGAGGAGCAGTCCGGTGTGGAGCTTTACGGTGTCCTCCACCGCGCCGCCGCCTGCCACGCCCACCTTGGTCAGCCCGTCGAACGTGTCGTCTCCGAAGGACCCGACGTTCACCTGGAATGCCGTGCCGGGTGCAACCCATTACTACCTCTGGATCAACGACACCACCGGCAATCGCTTCGC
>JBOGIX010000291.1:0-3146 GCA_050744685.1 Vicinamibacterales bacterium
GTAGAAAGGTAACGCAGCCGGCAATGCCGCAGCGCTTTTCCGAGAGTGATCGCCCGAGCCCGGGAGCCCGGGAGCCTCCGAGCCCGCGATCCCACGTTCTTCCGAACAGCGAACAGCGAACAGCGAATCGCGGTCCGCGATAGCGCTGAGAATATGCGGCACTTCCCCCGTGCCGAGCACGGCGTCGATCTCGGGGATCTCCTTGCGCAGCTCGTCGCGATACCGTTCGGCGAGACAGCCGGTGACGACGAGCCGCCGGGCTTTCCCCTGCTGCTTGAGCGCCGCCATCTCGATGATGGCGTTGACCGATTCCTCCTTGGCGTTGTCGATGAACGCGCAGGTGTTCACCACGATCACGTCAGCGTCGTGCGAATCCGCGGTGATCTCGTGCCCCGCCTCGCGCGCGATGCCGAGCATCACCTCGCCGTCGACGAGATTCTTGGGACAGCCGAGGGAAACGAGGCCGATCTTCAACTCCCAACCTCCAACTCCCAACTCACAAGCCGGGCGGCTCGAGAGATCGGAGTAAAAGCCGGTGCAACCAGCTGAGAATTGCATCTTGCGCCCGGCGGCGTCGCACGACTCGCCTTGGGAGTTGGAAGTTGGAAGTTGGAAGTTGTCAAGGGTAGATCCGGTAAAGCATCCGCGGATAAGGAATCGCCTCGCGCAGGTGCTCGAGGCCGCAGATCCAGCTCACCACGCGTTCGATGCCCATGCCGAAGCCGCCGTGCGGCACGCTGCCGAAGCGGCGCAGGTCCAGGTACCACTCGAACGCCTCCTGCGGCAAGTTGTGTTCCTTGATGCGCTCGAGCAGGAGGTTGTAGTCGTCCAGGCGCTCGCCGCCGCCGATGATCTCGCCGTAACCTTCGGGTGCCAGCACGTCGACGCCGAGCGCGAGCTCGGGCCGGTTCGGATCGGGCTTCATGTAGAAGGCCTTCACCGCAGACGGGTAGCGGTGCACCATGACGGGCCGGTCGAACTCCTCGGACACGGCTGTTTCGTCCGGGGCGCCGAAATCGCCGCCCCATTCGAAGGGCAGCCCCTTCCGCCTGATGATCTCGGCCGCCTCGTCGTAGGAGATGCGCGGGAACGGCGCCTTCACGTTCTCCAGCTTCGACGTGTCGCGCTCGATCGTCTTCAGCTCGACGGCCCGCCGCTCCAGCACGCGGCCGACGACAGAGACGACCAGCGCTTCCGCCAGGTCCATCACATCGTCAAGCGTGGCGTAGGCGACCTCGGGCTCGACCATCCAGAACTCGGTGAGATGCCGCCGCGTCTTCGACTTCTCCGCCCGGAACGTCGGGCCGAAGCAGTAGGTACGGCCGAGGGCCATGGCGTTGGCTTCGTTGTACAGCTGGCCGCTCTGGGTCAGGTACGCCGTCTCGTGCTCGAAGTACTGCACGGGGAACAGCGTGGTCGTGCCCTCGCACGCCGACGGCGTGAAGATCGGCGTATCGGCGAGCACGAACCCGCGCGAGTTGAAGAAGTCGCGCACGGCGTCGATCACTTCGTGCCGGATGCGGAGGATCGCCTGCTGGCGCGGCGCGCGAATCCACAAGTGCCGCCGATCCATCAGGTAGTCGACGCCGTGCTCCTTCGGCGTGATCGGGTACTCGCCGGCGCTCGAGACGACCTCGAATGTCGAGACGTCGATCTCGTAGCCGCCCGGCGCCCGCGAATCCGCGCGCACCGCCCCCTCGACGATCACCGCGCTCTCCTGCGCGAGGTGGTCGGCTTTCGTGAACGTCTCGTCGCCGACCGCCTTCTTCGACATCACGCACTGGATAAACCCGCTGCCGTCGCGGATCGTGAGGAAGTGAATCTTCCCGCTGGACCGGCGGTTGTGCAACCAGCCGCGGATCGTGACGGTCTGTCCTTCGTGGCGCGCGATGTCTTCGATATAGGCGGTCATTTTTTGATGCTCGCGGGCCCCACCCCCGCTCGCTCGCGCTCGGGGCTCGGCTTCGCCTCGCTGCCCTCCGGCCCCTCGCGCGGGCCGCAGACGCTTTTTGATTGCGCCGAGCTCTGAACCGTGAACCGTGAACCCTGAACCCGTGAAACCTTGCACCCTGAACCGTAACGCGAAGCCGCTAATCAGACAGCAACTGTCCGCTCGAAGCGCTCCCGTGCCCGCCGCGCTTCCTCGAGCACGGCCGCCGGATCGCCCGTGTTGGCGAGCTCCATCATGTACGAGCCCTCGTAGCCGATCTTCTGCATCGACATGAGCGCGCTGTCCCAGTCGATCCGGCCGCGATAGGGCGCCAGGTGCTCGTCGGTGCGGCGATGGTTGTCGTGCACGTGCGTGGCAATCAGGTGCTCGGCCACGGTCTCGATGGCATCCGGCACGTCGCCGCCGAGGAACGCGTGGCCGAAGTCGAGACACACGCCGGCGTTCTCCGCATCCAGGTCCGCCTCGAGCACGCTCGTCAGCGCTGACGGTGTGGAAATCGAGTTGGGAATCACCTCGAATGCCACCCGTAGCCCGAACGGCGAGGCAATCCGGCAGATGTCCTCCGCACTCCGCACCGCCGCGCCGCGCTGATTGTCTCCCGGAGTGTTCCTGCTGTCCGGCGTGCCCAGGTGCACGACGAGCAGCGGGAACGGAATCGTGCGCGCAATCTGCAGCGCCGCCTCAGTTTCCTGCACCGCCGCCTGCCGCCCGGCCGCGTCGCCGACGGCGTTCGAATACGTCGCCATCCACTGATCGCCGGCGCCGAACTGTGCCGTGATCGGCGCATGCACACTGTGCAGCCGCAGCCCGGTTGCGGCGAGCCATTCCGCCAGCGAGGCCACCGCCGCCGGGTCGCGGTAGTCGAAATGGCTGCGCGTCGCGAAGAGCTCGATGCTCTCGAACCCTGCCCCGGCAATCTGCGCCAGGTGCGCACGCTCGAGCCTGCGATCGTGAAAGAGGTGCGTGGAGATACCGAACTGCATGCTATTCACAGACTTGCGCCCGTCGGCACACTGAACCCCTGATTATAGCAGTCGGTCGCCGATTTCCGCCCGTGCTGCTCCTTACCGGAATTCCTCCACGTGCGCCGCCAGCACTTCGTGCAGGCGGGCGAAGCGCGGGTGGCGTTCGAGGTTGTCGCGGACGTAGCGCAGGGTGCGCGGGATGTACTGGATGTAGACGGGGTTGCGGCGCG